>CAYGIM010000138.1:0-2720 GCA_964349895.1 uncultured Candidatus Peribacteria bacterium
TTTATGATCGTTCTCGCTATCTAAGCCTTGGTATAGAACCCTAGTCCAGCCAGACCAATCACAAGACCTACCAGTAACCAAAGCAGTTGTTTCATATGCATTGAGACGTTGATATATAGTTGCATTCTATAGGTAACTACTATATATGACTAGCATCAATACACCTTACTATTCACGTAGATGGCTCTCATATACTCAAGCACAGGACTCGAACCGGAAGATGAGCAAAGCTCAAAGAAAAAGGAGAACACGCCCGGCGAAGACGACTTCTCTCAGTCCCAATCAGTAATACAAGCAATCGAAGCCAAGAAAGCTACGACAACCAATGTTTACGAGCTCTTTCGTCGCGCTGTCATACCAGCAATCCAAGAAACAGATCTACATGCTATCTTGGTCAAAGCAGCACGCAAACGCGAGACACAAAGTTTCGCAGCTGAGCAAGATGCAGTGAGCGATAGACGAAGGCGGAGAAGAAAGTACGAAGACCAGTAGTAATACTACAGAGAACCATACAACTCTTCTAGGCAATTTTTGAAACGTAGTGTAGGCTGAATACGTTTATATGTACGTATTCCTAACCGCCTCATTATGAAAAAAGGTCTCATCCTTGGTTCACTGATGCTCATCGGCCTGAGTAGCCTTGCTCCTCTTGCTTCTGCGGCATCTACAGTGATCTCTCCAACAATTCAATACGCTCCAAGTTTTTCCCTGGACCTCATGGGAACCTATGAGCCAGGAAAAAGTATCAGCGTCAAAGTAAAAAACACGGGCACTGCTACATTTACCAAAGACTACTCTGCATGCGAGTATAGATTCTCTATCAAAGATAAGAATGGTTTGATGGCAGCCCTGACTCCGCCAAACACCATGTGTGTCCAGATGATGCAGACACTGTCAATCGCCCCTGGCGAGACCAAAGAAGTTGGTACATGGAGCCAGATGACCTACAACCATTGTGCAAGTACCGACATGGGTTGTGCGGGTCTACAAGCTCCCGACGGGATGTATTGGATCGACTTCGAAGGCACAAAAAAGTCGATATCGATCACTACGCCACCAGCAGCTGTGACTACGCCACCGCCTGCTGTTGAGCCTATCAAGACCGACACGAAACTATGTACAAGCCCGACAAACGATGGCTGTATTTTTGAAGCAAGTGATGAGTTACTCAAGGTATCTAGTATCAACACATCAAGCAGCGCCATCAATACTGGTGACACTGTAAACATCATGATTGGTGGAGATCTTCCAACCCCCTACTATACGCTCATCGAGACCAAGCAGGAAAATCAGGCTGGAGAGATATGCGTAGGAACAGAGTGCAAAGCAGGCTACCTACGTTATATAGTTACATTTTCACCCTACATCCGTAGAAGTACGGCAAAGGCAGGTCCAGTGCAACCAGTCTTGGTTACGATCCCGCTTACACTGCAAGCAGAAGGTATATACGAGATCCGATCAGGACAAAAGGCCACAACACTTGAGGTAAGCAGTCCATATACAAACGTTCCTCCTTTTAGAGATCTCTCTAGCTCACATCCAAACTTTGATACGATCATGAAGGCAACGGCAAAGGGACTCGTATCAGGATACCCAGATGGCACCTTTCATCCTGACCGACTTTTGAATCGTGCTGAGTTTATGAAGTTTATCCTCGAGGCACGCTATGGTTCAGAGCGACCATTCAACGATGCGAAGTACAATACAAAATGTTTTGCTGATATCGAGCAGAACACGTGGTACACAGGGTATCTGTGTTTGGCAAAAGAGATGGGAGCAGCCAATGGGTATTATGACGCCAAGACCAACTCTTATCGCTTTAAGCCATCACAAACCATTACAACCGCAGAGGTCGCAAAGATCCTAACGGTAGTATTTGGACTCTCCGTAGAGCAGACAACAGTAGGTCAGGCATGGTATGCACCATACATGACACAACTATCACTCTATGGATTTTTCTCAGGCAATCTGAGTATGACAGATCCTATGCACCTGGTAACACGTGCTGAGGCAGTAGTCTTGATCTACAATGCATTCAACTGGCAAAACACACGCTATGGTTCAGGTGGATATTAATACCATTTTGAGCTAAGAGTTTAGTTACAAAAGGCGCCGAGTTCGGCGCCTTTTGTGTTGTCATAGTTCCATCTCTATCTTATCCCCCAGCTTAAGTTTCAACAGTCCGATCTTTCCCGCCTTGAACTCAAGGACATAACGCGCAAGAGTTTTCGGATTGTACACCGGGCACATATCCCCTCGAACATACTCGGGACCTACGGCCTCTTTGCAAGGAGGTGTGTTTTCGTTAAACGCGACGACATGATGATCTTGATCAAGCCAAACAATATCGAGTGGTATCAATGTGTTTTTCATCCAGAATGGATATACCTCCACCTTGGGAAAAACAAATACCATACATGCGTTATCTCCAAGAGTTGTCCTGTACATCAAACCTCGTTCACGAGTCTCCTCGGTATCCGCAACTTCGCAGGTAAATATACTACCTTCAACGTTTATTTGAGTCGTCATCAAAACTGGCTGCGTGGGCACCGTGGGTAAAAGGTTGATACATGCCTGAATGATAAGTACGAGGAGAAGTTCCATATGAGGACAAAATGAAAGTATTCTTTATCTGTCATCCTCGACCACGATCGAGGATCCAGGCCCTCCCAGCTATCAGCTGGGCTCTGCGTATAAATTGTATAACAATTCACCCCCCC
>CAYGIM010000139.1:0-2711 GCA_964349895.1 uncultured Candidatus Peribacteria bacterium
GCCTATATCCTATTCTATATATGTCATTGCGAGTACTCGAAGCAATCCAGAAACCAAATGGGTTTGCCGAAGGCCACTCTTAATAACACGCATTCGTAACCTATGACAAAAGAAGTACTCATACAGATCGCAGGCCTCGAGAAGAGCTACTTTAGTAGTGGTATTGAGACGCGCGTGCTCAAACATATAGATCTCGAGATCTATCGAGGTGAGTTTGTCTCGATCATTGGTCCTTCGGGTGCAGGTAAGTCTACACTTCTGTACCAGATGAGCCTCTTGGATCGCCCGACAAAAGGTCGTATCACGATCAACGACCAAGTAGTATCCAAGTACTCGGAGACCAAGTCTACACTCTTCCGCCTCAACAACTGTGGCTACGTATTCCAAGACTATGCGCTCATACCAGATCTTTCAGCTGCTGAAAACGTCATGATGCCCTACTTGATGCGAGGTCATAGCAAAGAAGAAGCATATGCCAAAGCTCTTGAGATCCTTACACAGCTGGAGCTCGCTCACGTAGCCGGCAATCTGCCAAACCAACTCTCTGGTGGTCAACAGCAGCGTGTCAGTGTAGCACGTGCGGTCGTACATGAGCCAGTGGTGCTCTTTGCCGATGAGCCTACCGCAAGCCTAGATACCGAGCGCTCACGTGAGGTCCTTGATCTCTTCGAGTCACTCAATAAGAAAGGGCAAACTATCATCATGGTGACGCACGAGCTTGAGTTTGCAAGACGCGCCGACCGTATCATAGAGATCGTCGACGGCCAGGTGCACAAAGATGAGTACATACCCTAGGCTGATCAGGTACTATTGACATATCGCGCATATATTGCTATAGATATCACAATTATTCACATAATTTATGTCTATAGGCGTTTTAGAGGAGAACACATATGATCGTATTGAAGCCAATACGGACTGTGTTGTTGCGCCAAATAGCAGCCCCGTTATACCGCCTGTTACGGCAGAGCTCCTTGCGGAGATGTCTCGCTCCATATGTGATCTGGCTTACTCAGAGTCCCTAGTATTGGCATTGAAGTACCACCTAGAAAACTGGAGTGATCCTTTGAGAGCTCACCAAAAGGAAACGTTTCGTCTTCTGATAAACTTTCTTGAGCAAGGAAAGCTACATGGCTTGATCAAACATCCAACGGGCGCTGGTAAGACGCGGCTCTTTGCAGAGCTGCTTCTTGCTATGGCGGTGCCCTCCATGATTCTTGTACCACGCACGGCACTCTTGGAACAAACAAAAGATACACTTATCGATGTGGGGTTTCTTGAGAGTGATATCTACGTCTTTGGTCAAAAGTCATGGATATCTATTGAAGACGAAGTAGCTGAGCTAAGAGATCAGAAGGTTCGCCCAACGATATATCTGATCACATATCAAGGACTCCTCTCACTCTATAGAAATAGTCTAGAGCTCCTAGAATATCTTATAAAGCCTATCAAGATCGTTGTGTCGGACGAGGGGCATCGAGGTCTAGGCGACAAGACTAACACTCTCGTACAAGACATCATCTCTCCTGATCAAAGCAGCAGCACAGATTCAGATGAGACTGACCAAACGGAAGAGACAATAACAACCGAGGATGAAATAGTAATCGATAAACTACTCCAGGAACAAAAGAAGCTTCACCTGAGTTTTACCGCCACACCAAAACTCGGGGAGAAAGAGATCCAAGATATATACAAGATGGAGGTCATCGACTGGCTGAGGATACAAACCCTTGTAGAAGATGGGACACTGATATTTCCTCAGCGTATATGCGCTGGTACTGTACGAGCAACAGAAGACAATGAAAGTAGGCTGTTCAGTGATGGCTATCTTGCACGCCTAGCAGCTACAGAACGTTTTCGCACTGAGGATGGAAGAAGTGTGGCCCATGCATGCACTGATACATACTTACTCAAGAAACAAGAAGTAGGAGGGTACCTTCCGGGTGTAGTCTTCTGCTCAAGTATCAAACAAGCTGAAGAGTATGTGCATTACGCAAGATCTCGTGGGATCAGAGCGGTGAGATCTACAAGTGCAAACAAGTCATATGACAGCGGAGTTAGTCCTAAAGATGCTCGTACTATGCTCGAGGCAGATGAGGTCGATCTGGTAGTCACGGTATCCAAAGTAGGAGAAGGCTGGGACGTCCCAACTATGAGATGTGCCATATGGCTGAAACCTGTATACTCCAGCGCAAACTACATACAGGGAATAGGCCGTATTATCCTAGCACTTATTGCTGGTTCGCCGTTTCCTGCTAAGTCGACGGAAAACACATTTGTCATCGAGCCTGATTGGGAGGTTTGCTATAGGAAGAAAGATGTTAAAAGCCGAACTCCAGAAGAAGAGGACGAAGAAGAAAGTTATAAAGATGGAAGATCTATCGATATAGAGGACGATAAAGAAAGTAAGTATCACACAAAGAAGTCACTCAATTTTTTTGAGCATCTTATTGCTATGAATGAAGTTGATTCGGCCTTTGTTCAAAGCAATACAAGTGATATTGCTACTATCCATCCTCGCTACTGGAGCCTAGAGCAGTGGAGAAAGTCTCTCGATGAACTTGGATATACACCAGAGAAGTGGGTGCAAATGACGGCAAATGATAAATTAGCTTTTGAAATCAATAGTTTTAAGTTGACTAAGCTTAGTACTAAGTTTGGTATTAAAGAAAGTCCAATAGGTAATCATCTATTTCACATACAACTTGGAC
>CAYGIM010000140.1:0-2708 GCA_964349895.1 uncultured Candidatus Peribacteria bacterium
ATAGGCCGTGTCTTGCTTCGTACCAACTTCTTGTTCAGAAGCGACTCGGGCGTAACTGTCTCGCCAGCTTGGAAGGCATTGAGATCTGCAACATTGATCACCTGAAACGGCAACGACCTCTTTTTGATACCATTCATCTTGGGCAACTTCATAAAGAGCGGAGTCTGTCCCCCCTCAAATCCAGCACGGACGCCACCACCGGTTCGGGCATTTTGTCCTTTGCATCCGCGTGTTGCATACGTACCACGTCCTGAACCATTTCCTCGTCCTACGCGCTTCGTACGTCGGTCAGCACCAGCTCGTAATGTGTGTTCTTGCAATGTCATACACTCGATAATTATGAGAATTCAAATCTATACAAAATAGGCTACTTTTCGATCTCGTATTGCACCAATTGCTTGGAGTGCAACCTTCGCACAGTTCAACTTGTTGGTAGACCCATAGATCTTACTGAGAACGTTTTTCACTCCTGCAAGCTCAAGCACTTTTCGTACCGAACCTCCAGCAATTACACCCGTACCCTTACCCGCAGGGATCAAGATAAGCTGAGAAGACTTAAAGCTTGCGCGTGTCGTGTGTGGAATCGTGTCACCAATGAGTGGTACATGGATCAGACTCTTCTTCGCAGCATGGATCGCTTTAGCAATAGCACCTTGCACCTCATTTGCTTTGGCGGTACCAATACCTACTCTGCCATGTTTATCGCCGATAATCACGGTTGCACGAAATCTGAGCTGTCGACCACCTTGTGTTACACGGGTAACGCGGCGGATCTCCAAGATCTCTTCTTCAAACTCGTAAGTATCTTTCGGTTTCTTATGTACGTTCATAGCTTATTAATTAACGGAGGGGGTAAACATCAAATAGTGATACCTTCTGAGCGGATCGCCTCAGCAATCGCCTTGATTCTTCCATGATAGGCAAATCCTGCACGATCAAATCTGACGCGAGATATACCCTTCTCTTTCAGGAGCTTACTAAACTGCTTACCCAGCTCCTCTGCACGTTCTACTTTGGTCTTGGCAGTGATACTCTTATCGCAGAGCCCTAAGACGATGTGATGCTTGGCGTCATCGATCAGCTCCACATAGTTGTACATGATACTCTTGAAAGCACGCACACGAGGAAACTCAATATTGCGCATAATAACTTTCTTGATCTTCCTGGTTCTCTTGAGACGTAAATCCTTTCTACTAGATTTCATATCTACGATATATAAATGCTTAAATGTGACTACTTACCTGCTGTCTTACCCGCCTTGCGCTGGATGATCTCGTCATCGTACTTGATACCTTTACCTTTATAGGGCTCGGGTTTCTTGTAACGACGGATCAGTGATGCGACCTCACCCACGGTCTCCTTATCAAAGCCTTTGACGAGGATAATATTTTTATCTACTGTCACCGTAACGGTGCTGGGAGGAGTATACTCTACCGGATGAGAAAAGCCAAGATTGAGCACCAGCATCTTTCCATTCATCTGTGCTCGGAAACCTACGCCATTGATCTCGAGCTTTCGTTCATGCCCTTTGGATACTCCCTCGATAGCATTGCATAAGAGTGATCGATACAACCCGTGCTGTGGCGAAAGCTCATTGAGCTCCCCACTCTTGGGAAGAATCAACGCCATTTGATTCTCCGTTGTAAGGACGAAGTCAGGAGAAAATGGTAGTGTTAAGCTACCTAGGGTTCCTGTCACTACAATACGTGTACCGTGGTTATCGATCGTGACTCCTGTGGGAATCATAAGTGGTTTCTTGCCTATGCGCGACATATAATCTATTAGTACATAATACAAAGCAGCTCTCCTCCTACATTCTTTTCTTTCGCATCCTTTCCTGCCATAACACCAAGTGAGGTAGATATAATCGAGATACCGTATCCTTGCACGACCGGTCGAATATCACCAGACTTGATATAGATTCGTTGGCCTGGCTTACTGACACGCTTGAGTATTGGCATCTTTCCTCCGGTGTTGGACATGAGGTTGAGATCGAGAACCTTTCTCCCCTCATCTTCATGAACACCTACCTTTTCCAGAAAACCATAACTCTTCATCACAAGAGCGATGTCGTGCTTCATCTGTGAGTATGGCATATGCACCGTACTGATACGTGCCTGATATGCATTACGCATTCTGGTTAGTAAGTCTGCTATTGGATCTGTCGTCATATGAATAATTCAATATATATAATCTGTGGATGGATTCTTACCAGCTGGATTTCCTTACGCCAACGAGCTCGCCTGCGCGGGCACGCTCACGAAAACAAATTCGACACATGAGGAACTTCCGGATATACCCTCGATTACGACCACAAATATGGCATCTATTGTATACGCGCGTAAGCATAGGAAGCTTTCTTCCTTCTTGCTGTGCTCGCAGTGCTTTTGCCTGCATCTTTTCAACCCGAACCATGTCTGATTTCTTTGCCATACTATGCTTCTTTCTTAAAGGGTAAACCGATAAAATCAAGGAGGGCCATGCTTTCTTCCTTGCCGCCTGATTCTATATGAAAGTTGATCTGAAGCCCATGTACCTTGGTAATGTCTTCCGGATTGATCTCAGGAAAGACGGAACACTCAGTAACTCCCAATGAGAAGTTACCTTGGCTATCAAACCCGTTACGAGAAAGTCCACGGAAATCACGAACCCGAGGAAGTACCACATGGATCAGACGATAGATAAAGTCATACATACGATCTCCACGG
>CAYGIM010000141.1:0-2683 GCA_964349895.1 uncultured Candidatus Peribacteria bacterium
CCTCCAAAAGGAGAATATGTAGTTCTGATTCCTCCGACTGATGAGCGTTGATCTCTCGTGTTAACTTGGTAAGAGCAGCTTTCATTTCGATCAATCTATTCTTGAGCTTACTATGCTCATATTCTTCTACTCCCCCTGTAAGAATAGCCTGAGTATAATAGTTTATCGCAAGTTTGCACTGACTGATCACTGAGGCCAATAGGCTTGGTTTTTCTTGTGATATCGTAGAATTATCTGTTGCTCGTAAGACCTCCTTACGCTTCATGTTTGCTATCATCTCATTGATCTGAGCAATACAGGATTCACGTGCCCCAAGATCGTAAAAAACAAAGAACTCAAAGTGGTCACGAAGAAATCTGATCATATTTTGTGCTTCCTTGTCTCGGCTCGCTCGATACGCTGTGCGGACAAAATCGATCAGAACTTGTACTACAGCCTCATTGACGACGAGTTTCTGTCCAGAGCCGATCAACTGATTAAGCACCTTCACCCGATAGGTATATGCCGTATCAATGTCCTGCAAGAATGAATATATCTTCTTGATACTATCACCATCCAAACACTTCATATGCATATCTTCGAAGTAGTCTGCAATGCGAGAAAGGAAAGCAGGATGATTGAGGATCGACTTATTCGTCGCGCTATCTTCGAAAATAGAAAGAATCTTTGCCCGTTCATTGTCATATGCCCCCCCATAGCGATGTCTCAAAACATCGAAGAACCGACAAAGATGTAACACATCTTTCTCTTCATACATAGTATCCACCGACCTGATAGAGTCTGTAAGAACTCTGATACCATCCATGTAGCCATGGATCTGCGTATCTCTAAGTGTAAGGGCAATATCTGGTTCGAGACCCATGTGACAAAGGGTGTCGTACCAGTCTACAAACTCATACAGGCGGTACATATGTTTCCACAACGTCTTTTCACTCGTAGGAAGATTACTGTCATGTATGAGGGTGACGTCATCGTTTAACATACTTCTACTCTGCTTTAGCTGTTCAAGAAACTCCTTAGTCTCTTGCTCGAGCATGAGCTCATTGTTGATTGCTTCTTCGTCCATAGTATGGGTTATTGATTGCCTGGACTATAGGGATATTTATCCTTTTGTAAAGCAGAGTTCTCGGAGATAATGACAACTATGGATACGCCAAATATCTACATTGCAGCACTTCACTCGCTTCCTGGTATCACTCATGCCAAGCTCAAGAAGCTCGTTGAGAGTTCGAAGACAGCCCAGCATGCATGGGAGAAGCTGAGCTCAAAGATGCTTACCGAGATAGGAATGGAGCACGACAACATCGATGCGTGCCTAGAACGAAGAAGCAACCTATCACTAGAAAAGCTCATCGACTATCTCACGTCATATCAGATATCTGTGGTAATGCAGAATGATATAGGCTACCCATCTATTCTTCTGACCATTCCCCAACCTCCCTATCTCCTCTATATACGAGGTACCTACCTAGATAGCGACATGCGACTTCCTATCGCATTTGTAGGTACACGAAAAGCCACAAGCTACGGGCGAGATAGTACCCAGAGATTGATACAAGAGCTCGCAGCCCACCAACCAACGATCATCAGTGGACTTGCCTATGGGATCGATAGCATCGCTCATGAGGCAGCACTTGCGAACTCTTTACGAACGATAGGTGTGCTGGGCGGAGGAGTAGACGTGATCTATCCCAAAGACCACACACATCTAGGTACAAAGATCATCGAGAATGGATGCCTTATATCTGAGTTCCCTCTTGGCACTCAGCCAATGCCGTTTCACTTTCCGCTACGCAACCGTATCATAAGTGGTCTCTCAAAAGGAGTCGTGATCATCGAGGCACAAGTAAAGTCTGGATCACTCATCACAGCAGAGGTGGCGATAGATCAAAACAAAGAGGTGTTTGCAGTTCCTGGAGACACGACAAGAGATACGAGCGCAGGGACCAACATGCTGATACAAAAAGGACAAGCAAAGCTCACGACCTGTGGCAAAGACATCCTCGAGGAGTTTGGATTTTCTGAAGATCAGATGGCGACACGTACTGCCCCTGTGTTTCAAAGCGCTCTGGAAGAACGTGTATATCAGGCACTTGGTCCAGCACCGAAACATGTAGATGAGTTGACTCAGGAAATTCCTGAGATGGTTTTTGAGATAAGCAGTTGCCTGAGTATGCTGGAGTTGCGTGGAGTGGTGCGACAGCGTGAAGACACTCGCTGGTACTTGGTGTGATGTTACTCGGTATGTCATTGCGAGCGTCACTCGCTGCTCTATGTATTGGCACATACACTTCGTCATTCGTTCCATAGCTCCTAAAACTATACGATTTTCTTAGGACATCGTATGAATCTGTCATTGCGAGGAATGTAGTCATGACGCGGCAATCCAGAATGCTTTCTTTTACCTCCCCCGGACAAGGGGGATTGGGGGGGGCTAAAAACAAGACAGGATTGCTTCCTCCGTCGCTAAGCTATGGCGGACACAGTCGAGTACTCGCAATGACAGATATGAATACATTATGTTTTTGTTTTTTTCTGGATCCCAGACGAGTACTCTGGGATGACGGAAAAGAGAGCACTTGTCCAACCTCATGAATTTTATTTGACGAGGGTGTTTTAGCACTCTATAATTATGAGTGCTAGTACGAGTATTTCGTGCTTTTTAGCTACTAACCTATCCACG
>CAYGIM010000142.1:0-2593 GCA_964349895.1 uncultured Candidatus Peribacteria bacterium
ACAGAAAAGATGTCTTTGATATGCTTTTCTTGGCCTTGAAGCAAAACAAAGACCTCGGTATTTCCTACCGTCGTGTCGGATGCAATGTTTCTGCGGCTGCTGGTCGGTTGATTAACATCTACAGTGATGACCGGCTTACAGCACCAGAATACAAAGATCGATATGTAGATGCTATTGCAGACATCATGATCTATGCACTCGCAGTCCCTCTTCTCAATGCGATGACTGCGGATGATATTAAGCGGATGCAGGATGATTATCGGAAGAAACAAACAGGAATGTTCGTAAGAAGACCTCACAGAAAGTCCAAGACAGGGTCTTTTCCTCTGGCCTGTTTCATCGTCGAAGTCTCAACGGCTTTGCTGAAAAGTCTTCGTGATACCCCGCGCTCTGTTCTGGAAGAAGATCTTCCTGGTCTGATGCTTGGTGTAGATCTTCATGTACAGGCCTACGGATACATCACCTCTCTTTATGGGTTTTGCGAGCAGGCTATGAGGGAGATAGGGATGGATCTGGAAGATGTTATCTTGAAGAGATGTTGGAAGATGTTCCTGAGGGGCGAAGGACAGTCGGTTCCCGGAGACGGCTTCGACTCACATGCGGAAATCATCAGACTACGCTTTGGTCGTGAGTTCGGTCGCTAAGGAAACGACGCACAATAGATCTCCGTGTCATCCTCGACACCGATCGAGGATCCAGGAGATGTAATGCAACTGCTTATGACCTGGATCCCCGCCTACGCGGGGATGACAGGAAGAAGATGCTCTTATCTCATGTAAACCATTATTCATTGTTTCCCTAAATACAAAAATAGAACATTTAAGATCTATCTACTACCCCGGCTTACAGCGTAAGCCGGGGTAGTTTGCATTTGAGCGAAACATTTGGTGAATGCTGGGATTTGTGTATAATCGCGGCGAGATTTTGACTTAAAGTGAAAGAGGGAATAAGAACCATGAGCGAAGAAAGACTCCAGAGATTTAAGAAGGTGTATGAAAAGATTCAGAATTTGGCGAAAGGAGGGGGAATAGAATCTATCTCGGATTCGCGCCGTATGGCAAGAGCATTGACATTGAGTACTGCGGAGCTGGTAAGAATACTTACTCCTCAAGAGCACACCTATGATGATGTTCAAGCTGATGGTGATGTGCGGATGCAGGTGTATCGTGCAGTTGGAGAGATCTCCGCTGAAGCGTTATCAATCATGGCACACTCAAAGATGGATACTCAGGCCGCCATATTCTTCTACAATCCGATGGTCTCTCTTGTGGAAGAGGTATCTCTTATTGATCTTGTTCATAAGGTTAATAAGTATGCTGACGAGTACTGTGACTATCTTGAGAAGAATCCCGATAGTGTCTTCAGTGCTCATGATAATTCGGGACTCGCGGATATTTCATGCGTTTTTGCTGGCCTGCAAAAGCTAGCTGAACGCGTTGGCTTTGACTTGGAGGATGCAACCCTCTTAAAAGTTTTAAAGTGAAACAAAGATAAATAAGCTGGGCCCCCTCCTAACCTCCCCCACGACACCAATGTGGGGGAGGGATCAGAAAGGGAGTTCAGACGTAGTATGATTAGAAGCGATGACCGTGGTCATCGCTTCTTTGCTGTGTGGAGTTCTTGACGCAGTAGATATGATCGATATGATCTCGAGCACAACAAATACCCAAAACAAGGAGATAATTGAAAACATGAAGACTTCAGCAAAGCCCTACATCGGGGTAACGGGTTTTATAGATCGGAGCCAGGTTGAGCAGGTGCTTCTCGCTTGTGAGTATGCACTTACAACTCATCAGCTGATGGTCGGAGTGGCTGTCAACCTCGAAACTCTTCAGGGGCATGAAAGCTCCCATTGGCCGGAAAGATTTCCTGCTATCAGTGAGATCTCTGGGATCTTTGTTGATCATAAAAAGGTGATCAACCTGGTCCACTTTTCATGGGGTAGAAAGGGTAAGCCACTATATCATGATGAGCAGGCCAAAGCGGTGAGTAGGCTTATGTCGCATACTGGCAAGAACTGCCACGGAATCCAATTCAACATGATCTGGCCAGCAGTCGAAGCTATTCGTGTTGCTGCTGAGGACTATGGCGTTCGAGTCTTGCAGATAGGCAAGACGGCAATAGAGAAGGCCAACTTTGATCCAGAGACAGTTGCTGAGATGCTCCTGCCTTATGGTGAGTTGGTTACCGATATCCTTTTTGATATGAGTGCTGGTCACGGAAAAGAGATGGATACGCAAAGTGCGATTCCCTTTCTACGCCAAATCCAGAAGCATAACCCTCATCTCCGTGTTGGAATGGCTGGCGGCCTCTATGCTGGAAACGTAGCAGAAAAGATCTCGCCATTTGTCCGCCTCTTTTCCTCTCTCAATATAGATGCCGAGGGAAAGCTCATGGGTGAGAATGGCAAGCTGTATATGGAGAGTGTTTGCCGTTACGTGGAGCAAGCACAAAGGACGTTTGATCAGTAATAGAACCACACTCCGGATGCATCGTCATCTCGGATGGATACTCCAGGATGACAGAAATGAATCTATCGTCATTAAGAATTAAGAGACCACCGGCTCTGCCGGTGGGTACCTTAAAAGGCTTC
>CAYGIM010000143.1:0-2586 GCA_964349895.1 uncultured Candidatus Peribacteria bacterium
ACCTATGATCGTGATAAGCGTTGTCCAGTTCTGTGCCCATACATTGTGTGAGAGCACAAGCAACATACCAAGTATGACTGCGACAAAGCCGGTAAAGTAGGTTAGACCTTCTGATTTGATGTAGCTTTCAAGTATCTTGCTAAAGGAGATTTGACCGATGAGTGCTCCGAGTCCAGCCGAGATGTAGATGACTGCTGCGATCTTTGCTACGACGATTGAGAGTTCCATAGTGTTTGTATTAGGTGTTAGGGTCGATTTGCCACCATAATAATAGCAAAAAGCACTCATCCGTTGCAAATATTGCAACATCCTTTATCAGTGATAGCCTTTGTTGGTAAAGAGAAACGTCGAGATTGTTAAGAAATCCATTTGTACATTATGGAACTGGATCCCAGATGAGTACTCTGGGATGACAGAGAAGAAAGTGATTCTTTAAGCAAATACTCTATGACTACGCTTCTTACCTTTGGTAGCGCTGGATTTATCGGTATCAACTTCGTGCACTATATGCAGAGGAAGTATCCGGATTACAAGATCATCATCGTAGATAACTTTTCCTTAGCTGGTACTGAGCAAAATGTGGAGGGACTTACTGGTATCGAGGTGATCAAAGCAGATATCAGAAACTTTGAGGAGATGCTTGCCCTCTACAAGAGACTCAAGCCCGACTACGTGGTCAACTTTGCCGCAGAGTCACACAATGATCGTGCTATCCTCTCCCCTAACTCATTCTTTGAGACAAATGCTGTAGGATGTCAGTACTTGCTTGAGTGCTCTCGACAAGTCCCCGTCAAGAAGCATGTGCATATCTCGACGATCGAGGTTTATGGTGAACAGCAAGAAGGTATCCCCTACTTCACCGAGGAATCACCCCTCAATGCTAAGACTCCGTACTCAGCAGCAAAAGCCGGAGGAGACATGGCGGTTAGATCCTACATGAAGACGTTTAATGTGCCGGTATGTATGACGCACTGTGCCAACAACTATGGACCTTATCAGTATCCCGAGAAGCTTATACCTGCTTTTGTGACTAACTTGCTGCTAGGCAAGAAAGTCCCTGTGTATGGAGATGGTATGCAAGCTCGTGACTGGATCCATGTAGATGATCATGCATTGGCAGTGGACCTCGTACTACATAATGGCAGACCTGGAGAGATCTACGATATCTCGTCTCGCAATGAGCAGAGCAATCTCTATATTACCGAGCAGATTCTCAAGTATCTTGGCAAAGATGAGTCTTGTATTGAGCATGTGGCTGATAGACCAAACCACGATCGTAGGTATCTAATCGAGCCCGCAAAGATCGAGACCGAGCTCGGGTTTAAACCAGTTGTGGAATTCGAGCAGGGACTTAAAGAGACGGTTGCGTGGTATGTAGAAAACGAGAAGTGGTGGAAGCACATCATGGAGCTCAACACGGAACTTCTGATCGACTGGAGCAAGGGAGCAGATCAGAAGATATAAAAGTTAATCTTCTCGTAATACTGATTTTTGTTGAAACTTTTTGTGTGTTTCTTGAAGTTCCTCTGATTCAGGCCAGAAGATTAATCCTAATTGTATATAGGTGGATAGCTTTCTAATAGGATCGCCTTCAAGACCAAACTTGGTTGAAATTGCATACAACCCAATACCATGTATTCTAATTGCCTGCTTATCTTCATACGCCATCTTTCTCCAGCTTTGTGGATTGTGACCCATATCTTCAAACATTTTCCTCCATTTGGCAGGATCTGCACTAAGATCATCTAAAGCTTTGTCATTTTGCTCTATATTACTTATGTAATCTTTTAGTTCTTTAGCCTCAGGCCAGAATATACTTCCTAGTTGTAGGTGAACGTAATTGTTGACTACACGAACTTTCTTAATACCAAACAGCCCTGCCAATGCTAGCAAACCAAGGTCATTCTTTTTAAAACTTTGTTTGTCCTGTTGTGTCATCTCTGCCCACTTTCGCGGATTATATCCCATGTCTTCCAGCTCCTCCCTCCATTTGGAAGGATCCGTGCCAAGTTCGTCTAAAGATTTATTATTCTGCTCTTTATTACTTATGTAATCTTTTAGTTCTTTAGCCTCAGGCCAGAATATACCTCCTAATTGTATGTGATTGAAAAGACTAGCAGGATTTCCAGTGATACCAAATTTACTGATGAGTCCTTTTATTCCTAAGTTGTATAATCTAAAAGACGACTTCTCTTTTGGTTTCATCATCTTCCACTTTTGTGGGTTGTACCCCATATCTTCAAGCGCCTTCCTCCACTTAATAGGATCTACGCCAAACTCATTCAGATACTTATTACTGTTTTGTTGATTGCATATATAATCTGAAAGTCCCTTGTTATCTGGCCAAAAGATTTGTCCAAGTTGTATGTGAAAGTAGTGGCTACCAATAGGACTTCCGCCAATGCCAAACTTTCCTGCTAATGCAACAAGTCCAAGATTGTGTATTGTGAACTTTCTTTTGTCTTTTTGTAACATACCAGCCCATTTTGTTGGGTTATATCCCATATCTTCAAGTTCTATCTTCCATTTAATTGGATCTACACCAAGTCGACTTAAGATAAAGTCTTTAGCCTCAGGCCAAAATAT
>CAYGIM010000144.1:0-2570 GCA_964349895.1 uncultured Candidatus Peribacteria bacterium
CACTCATGCTACCACACTCCTTTATTTTTACAATATCAATCCTCCGCACCATTGCCTTCTTAGGAATGCACAACACCCGAAAGAGCACCGGAGATGATAGGAGATTCTGAGGATTGATGAAGAACACGAGCCCTATCCAAGGCCTGATCAATACTACTGATATCCCGTTCTTGGTCGAGGATCTCATAGAAGAACTTGAGCTTCTCCAGGAGTGATATGTCTAGAGTTTCCAGAGGATAGCCCCTGTATGCGGAGAGGATAGCATGAATATCTTGTATGATGTATTGCTCCACAATCTTTCTCATCGACGCAGGCAGTTGATCCAGAAGCTGTCGCGCCTCAAAGCTATGTGAGAGAGGCAATGAGATAAGATACTCATGAATATGATGTGTAGATCTATCATCTTCAAAGTGTGCCAAAGAAAATGCCGCAGCGCGTCGCAGGTCTGATCTAGCATTTTCGAGATACTCCAGAAGCCGAGGAATCTCTTGTACCGCATGGATCTTACCAATGAGCTCAATACCACATATCTGCTCTTCTACATCTTTCGAGTCGAGAAGCTCCACAAAACTTGGTATCAACTCAAGGCGCAAATGCTTGAACTGCCATAGGGCTCCAATAGCTGCCGAGCGAATACGGGCATCCTTATGAGTACAGTATGGCTCGATATAGGAGATAATAGACGCATCATTGAACTGGCCAATGACCTGGATGATATCTGCTTTTATCGTGCCTTCTTGTGTATCAAGTTGTGTGATAAGAAACGGCACGATCTCGGTATTTTGTATCTGGGCAAAGACACGAATAATCAGGGACTTCATATGTGGCGTAGATGTCGTCTCAAAGAGAGTTGTCAGGGTATGAATCAGATGATGTCGGGTAAAGGCTTGTGTATAAAAGTAGGCTCCCAATTTCTTGTACTGAGAAAGAACCCGTAAGATGAGCTCCATAATCTTTTCAGAATGAGTCTTAGACAAAAGCGTCAGCATGGCAGGAATAGAACCAAAGTCTTTCATGCGAGCCATGCTACGCAAAACGACCATCTTGGTTCGATCCGACTCAGCGGGGGATGTAAGCAATTGGCTCAAAATGATAGATGAGTCCTTATGGCCATGTTGACTCATGATCTCGATAGCATGAAGCTTCTCTGGATGGTCACCAGGTAGGGACAACTTACGTCGAGAAAGTTGTGTATACGAGTCATTCATATGCTCTACACACCAGGCCATACAAGAGATGAGCACAACCATAAAGAGATTTACAAAAAAAGTAGCTCGCGCCGTATCACCAAACAAGAACTCGATAGCAAACAAGATCAGAACACCTACGATGATGCCCAATGGACGCATAAATCCCTCGATGAACTCTCTGACCTGATCTCTCACGGCCTCAAACAAGACGTAGTAGACGTTGTGATACGCAGTCGTATGGACAACCAGTGTTGCCTCATACCATGCCTTCATGATGACTGCTGAGAAGAATCCGAAGTGAAACAAGAGCGATGCAGTATTGAGAAATGAGATAAATGGCAGTACGCGTAGAGAAGATATGATACCCAGAAAGGAGACGACTCTGCTCGCAAAGAATATCTGAACAAATAACACCAAGATACTAAAGAGCACATACAATGATCCCAACCCTTGTGCCAATCCCGTCTCTTCTGTATGGGTCTGTATCTCTTGTGCTTGATGTTCCTCTGCTACTGTTTTAACTGACCCTTCCGGGAGTGCTGCAACGGGATCTATTGCCCCATGAGTTTCTACGATCGTCTCTACACTATGGCTGATCTTTTCATGGATAGCCTTGGTGTACTGAAACTCTACGACATGCGTCAGTGTCCACTGAAAGAGAATAAAGAACAAAAGGTAACGTACAAAAGGTACGGCCTTGAGATGATTTACACCTTTTTCAATCGTATCAATACGTTTCTTGATGCCTTCATGAACAAGTACATCTTGTTGTTCACTGACATGCGTATCGCCAAATATGGCATGATGACGAAACACTGCGGTAAGACCATGAGCAAATAGAAAGAAGGCCCAGATAAGATAAAATGCCCACATCGCAACATGAGGAACAAAGATAGCAATCACACCACCGGCAATAATACCGGCAATAGGCTCTCCGGTATCAATAACTGGAAGTGCTCGCTGATTTTCTAATGGAGAAAAGATAGACTCGAGATATGACTGCAACAGAATTAGTAGCTGAGAGTGACAGATCGAGATGACGATGATCAGACATATAAGAGAGAGAAACCCATTTGTATAAAATACGCTGGAGGTAAATAGAAAGAATATTCCCAGCAAACTCGTAAGCAGTGAGAGCTTTGCCTTGGAAAATACATTGAGTAATTCTGAAAACAAGAACATGCCAAACATCGTCAGGAGCGCATTGGCTACATAAAAGAGAGGCAGGTAGAGTATCCCATACTCTATAACTACCCGGGCGGTAATCACGGTCCATCCGATCACGTAGCCCGCATGAAGCGTAAAACGCAAAAGAAAACCCACGCTTACGCGCTTCCACTCATGCGGAGCAATGTTGAATAAGAAGGAGAATATATTCAT
>CAYGIM010000145.1:0-2528 GCA_964349895.1 uncultured Candidatus Peribacteria bacterium
GGATGCTAACTATTGAGGAGAGAACCTATACCGACTATACGACTTTTTTCACAAGCCAATAAGCGAGCTAAAAAACTTCGGCACCACCGAATAGCAGAGCTTAGGACGCTTTCTGAAACCCACTCCGGACGCAAGTTTGCGATTATTTCACATGCGATGCCAGCCAAGCTTCTGATTATGACGGTTGTGCTGTCCTTGTTTTCTACCAACCTCGTATCAGCATTTGCTGGCAATACGGTTGCTTCCTATGATGGATTTTATCCAGATGATGAAGAGATTGTACAGACCGACGAAGAGGCGGCTCAGGCCGGCTCTATCTTGACCATGAAAGATGGCTTTATCGATAAGCCGTTTGTTTCCGACAACGGAGAAAAGCGCTACTCTCTCGACTATATTGCTGAGTATATCGTGGAGCCTACTGACACGATCTCAGACATAGCTACCTACTTTGGGATCTCTCAGTCTACGCTCATCCTCAACAATAACTTGAAGAAGGATGCGGCGCTCAAGGTTGGGCAAAAATTGGTTATCTTGCCGGTCTCTGGCTACCTATATGTAGCAGACAACGACAAGACGGTAGAGGAACTTGCTAAGCAGTTTCAGGTCAGTGATGAACAGATCAAGAGTGTAAACAAGAGAGGTTCAAACAAGCAGATCGCCAAGGGTGAGAAGATTATTATTCCAGGTGTAGAGGTCGATATGCTCAAGGCAAAGGCTTCTGGGACTCCGATGATTGCAGCTGCGGTATCAGATGTCTCCAAGCTCAATGTTCCTCGTATAGAAAAGGTCAAAGAGATTAAAAAAGCTATAACGGGTAAGAACGACCCGAAAGCCAGCAAGAATGCAAAGAACACAAAGACAAATGCTCCTGATAAGCAGCCCAAGTCTACTGTAGCATCTCGCGGTGGGTTTATCTGGCCTACATCGAGTCCATCTGTCTCACAGGGTTATGGTCGTGGTCATCCAGCACTTGATATCGTCTATATGAAGGGCGGTGAGCGAACAACAGGTATCATGGCATCTGCTTCTGGTACTGTGCATACAACTACGAGTGGATGGGCAGGAGGATATGGAAATAGTGTCGTCATCGATCATGGAAACGGATACTACACGCGCTATGCTCACATGAGTAAGATCTATGTCAGCAGGGGGCAGCGTGTCTCACAAGGTGAGGTGATCGGTTGGATGGGGAATACGGGTCGTGTATACGGCCGTACAGGTCTCCATCTCCACTTCGAGGTGATGGTGGGCGGTGTCTACAAGAGGATCAGCCCGTACAGTGTATTGTAATCAATACGTCCTGAGCCATGAGTATGTCGAATGGTCGAAGGATATTCATTTGCCACTGCCCTTAAGTTCTACCTTATCCTTTTCCTTAATTCTTTATTAAGGAATAAAACGCTAGTGACTAGTAACTGGATTCTAGTTACTAGAAATTGTTCTGTATGTCATCCAGCCTTCGCCAAGGCTACGGCGGACAGGTTGCGAGGAGTATTCAAGCCTGCCCTCGACTGCGATCGGGGGTGGCAATCCGAGAACTGAGACTTGAGGGAGAATGCTAGCTGTTTAGGAAGATCCTGGATCCTCGATCAACTTTCTTAACAAGTACATTAAGGAATAGTCGAGGATGACATACATCTTCCAATCAAAAAGCCTTTGGGATTATCCCAAAGGCTTTTTGTGTATCTAGACCTCTCGTGCTTATGGTACGAGGAGGATTTTCTGTGTATTGCTTGTGAAGATCACATTACTGAGGGCATCTTTTACTATAATAGTAATCTTTACAGGATTGGCGACATATGGGAACACAGCTGCTGTAGTTGTGATTCCTGTATTGTTTTGAATGTCATACTTAATATTATTTAACCCTACTGAGGAATATGAAAAGTTACCAGTTGTACCAGTGATAGTTTGTGTGCCGGAAGTTAATCCGGTTATTTGCATCTTGCTAGGATCACTGCTTATTACACTGACATTAAAGTTTCCTGGAACTTTTACATCAACGGATATAACATTAGTAGATTGTAGATTGGCAGGATAACGCACTTCTCCAAGTGGGAGGGGTGGTAGAGGAAAAAGGGGAGGCGGAAGTTTGTTTATCGATATAACACTTACAGCAGTCACATTGGCTGCGAGTTGAGCAAGGATAGTGAGTAGTCTCGTATTTGAATCAGCGATTCCTTGTGTTACTTCTTCTGACTTGATCTTTGTAACAGCGGCTCCGAGCAGTCCTCCTGGGATAGTAAGTGAGAGCTGAGTAGGGCCAACAACATTCGCATTTGCTGTAGCATTTGGTAGGCCATCAAGATCAGTATCAAACTCCACGAACAGATTTCCATCTGTCTGTGCTATATCAAAGTTTGTACCTGTTATCACTGCAAGCTCATTTTGATGTAGTGCTGTTGGGCTGATGGCACTAAATGTAATAGGCTGTGGCGCTGGCACGACTACAGGTGGAGGTGTTACTACAGGGATTGGCGTATCTGTAGGGACGGGAGTTGGAACTGGTGTAGGGGTTGGTGTTGGGT
>CAYGIM010000146.1:0-2520 GCA_964349895.1 uncultured Candidatus Peribacteria bacterium
GTCCGAGCATTTTCGATCATCGCCTCACTGGCGTCGATACCTATGACATGCCGTGCTCCCAGCTGGAGGTACTGATCTATATGTCGTCCGCTACCGCATCCCAAGTCTAGAACCATCTTTCCCTGCACGCCTATCTTTTCTATGGCACCAAGAAGCTCATGATCTGTGTCATTGAAGTTTGTATCATTGGCCGCATAGCGCTCTGCTAATACTCTCGAGTATGGTCCTTGGTTCATAGTGTGTATTTAGTCCGCAAATATTACACGATTGGGTAGATTTTCAAATAGTTTGCGAAACTTGTCTCCACCCATATGCACATTGAGTGTCTTCTCTTCCAGCCCCGGAGAAAAGAGAAATGAGTCGACAGCAAAGACTCTCGTATCGACAATAATCACGATCTCCTCCTTGTAGCCAAAAGGACACACGCATCCCGGTACGAAGTCGGTCTCAGCGATCAAATCCTCTGCAGATCCTATAGACATCTTGTCTCCTGTGAGCTCTTTCATACGACCGAAGTCGACCCGCTCACCCTGCATAGTAACGAATATGTAATACGTCCCGCTCTTCCCTTTCATAAAGACATTCTTACTCTCAGTCCCCTCCCAACCATGCTGAAGCTTTGCCTCTTCAGCGTCTTCATAACTCACGATCGGTTTGTGATCATACTCGTCATACTTGAGCTCATACTCCTTGAGCATATTTGTAATCTTCTCGTAGATAGGTTTCATAGCCAGGAAGGTAAACCAATTATAACTTTTTTACAATCCCCATGCTTTCCAGCTGGCAGGAAACGGGATCTCTAGTGTTTTCAAATATACTATCAGTTGACCATTGTGCAGAGTCTCATGATCCATAAGAAAGTTGAGATGATCATGTATATTCATACTCTCCCCACCCCAATGCGACCAATCGATCTGTACATCATCTGCGCGATCTAGATCTTGTGACATGACAGCAGAAGTCAGAGCTTGATTCGCTTTCTTCCATAACTCGATAAGCTGGTTACATGACGTTGCTACTGAGGCATCGATACGTTCTTTTGCGTCTGCCAATACATGTGTTTCTATAGCCTCAGCATACTGAAAACGCACACGAATCATGTGGCGAAACTGCTCACCTACCGTTCCCATATGCTTGCCTACTGTGAGCTCTAGCTGATAGTCATTTAGTGTCTCAAGCACATCAAAAGCAAGGCTCTGAATCCACCTCCAATCCTCTAGCTTCTTTTGTATCTCATGAGTCATATATTATTCTTATACCGTTGCTATTGTAGATTAAGCATCTTTGTCATTTATTATCAAGAATCCATTGCTGACACTTCTCTGCCCAAGAGGTAGGGATTTCTACACTGGCTAATATGGTCCCATGGCCAATTACTTTTAACATCCCTCGCCCAAAACCCGCTGAGTCTAAAGTAACAGTATCAATATCTGCTATTTGCACTTTGAAAGACTTTCCCATAATACCCTTAAAGGTTAAGAGACCAGACTCAATAATTAGTTGTCCTCCTGCTCCTAGCATACCAAGTTTAAGAACTTTCTTTTCCATAATTATATTTGATTAAACAGTGCTAATAAGAGCTTGGCAAAGTCAAAGTCTTGTAAAGTAACTCTGCGACTTCTTCCCTGGTCATATTCCTTGATGGGTATAGCAAAGACTGATCTTGTAAGATAGTCATATCAAGGGCTTGAGAAACATATGGTAGATACCATGCACCATAGGTAATATCTGAGAAAGGTAAAGTAGAACCAGTGGAAGTTATCTGGACGCCTTGCGAGTTCAAAATCATTTTAAGTGTCTCAACTTTACTCACCGTTGCATTAGGACGATATGTCCCATCTGGATATCCATTGATCCACCCTATCTCCTTCGCATAGCAGATATACTTTGCGTACCACTCGCTCGTAACATCGCTAAAACACCCCTGATATAGACTGGAATCAGGAGAAACGCCAGATGCTTCTACAAGTATCTTAAGGAACTCAGCTCTGTTTATGGTGTTCTTTGGTTTGAAAGTGCCATCAGAATAACCATTAATGATCTTTTTATCGTATAAATATTGTATAGCATCACTATAGGGATACTCTGCTGGAACGTCTCTAAATGTACCCCCTCCGCATACATCTTCTATCTTTGAGTACAGTACAGAACTATTCTTCCAACCATCAAGGCAAATCACACTCCCGTCCTTATCAGGACCTGCAGAACAATCTACACCTACATGACTAGAGCAAGCACCACTAGCCAAAGTTGTTGGTGAAATAATCAATGCAAATGAAAAAAGCAGAGCTGTTGTAAAAACTCCTAGCAGATTCTTTGATAACATACGGTATATAATTGATCTAAATATCTATGTATCTAGGCGTGCCATGAACTCAAACGATTGTGAGTAGTTCATGGTGGGCAATACAGGGCTCGAACCTGTCACCTCATCCACGTCAAGGATGCGCTCTACCAAATGAGCTAATTGCCCGCATATGTACGATATAAATCTATGGAGGGAAGGAGAAAAGTCAATGA
>CAYGIM010000147.1:0-2503 GCA_964349895.1 uncultured Candidatus Peribacteria bacterium
AAGCTACGGCGGACCGCACTTCACTTAGCTACTCGAGGGCTGTGCCAGCCATAACTCGTAGAGTGAAGGCTGGGGATCCAGGTTCTTAATCCAATAAAATAGCTTCCTGGATCCTCGATCTCGATCGAATACGATCTTGTCGAGGATGACAAAATTTAGAAGGGCAATCAAGAATCATTCAAAGTATTGCTTTACTAATACTGTGCTACGTCACCTCAGAATGAGATACCTTTCTGGTTTAGACAAACAGCTGGATTGACCTCTCGTACAGCCCAATGATAATATTCAGCATAAGAAAAAAGCCATGAACCATTCACCTCAATAAAGGCTCAGGTACATGGCATACATAGCACGTTGTGCTATTTATGGCTTCTTCCATGAGGTAAACGTACATACCGGGTACTTGTTGCAGCCGTAGAAGATGCGACCTTTCTTAGTCTTTTTCATGATAATCATACCCTGCTCTTTGTCAGTACGGCCCTCATCGATACACTGCGAGCACATCGCTCCAGTCTTTTTTGCCATCTGCTTTGTTCCCTTACACTCTGGGTACTTGGTACACGCCAAGAACTCACCAAAGCGACCGCGCTTTACAACCATAGGGGACTCACATTGTGGACACTTCTCATCCTTGTACTCTTCAGCCAACTCTTTGAGACGCGCCGCTTCTTCAGGCAGTGGCTTTGCGCCTTTGCACTCCGGATATCCACTACAGGAGAGAAATCGTCCAGCTCTGCTAAACCTGATCATCATCATCTTGCCACAGAGATCACATGGGATATCTGTCATCTCGGTTACTTTCTCAACCGTAGTTTTCTTCGTTTCTACTGTCTCTGAGAATGGTTTCCAAAACTCTCGCAACATCGTAACCCACTCTTTTTCACCCAGAGCAACATGATCTAGGGACTCCTCCATGGTGGCGGTGAAAGCCACATTCAAAATATCTGGGAAGTGTTCAACGAGAAAATCATTTACGACGATGCCTAGCTCGGTAGGGTGTAGATGCTTCTCCTTTTTCTCTACATAGCCTCGATCTACGACTGTACTGATCGTCGGCGCATAGGTAGATGGTCTACCGATACCCTCATCCTCAAGCTTCTTTACCAAGCTCGCCTCGGTAAATCGTGCCGGTGGTTTGGTAAACGACTGCTTAGGTATGAGCTCTTTTCTTTCACAATGATCGTGTACCGCAAGCTTCGGAAGAAGGGGATCCTCTGTCTCCTCCTCATCGGTATCGACCTCTTTGTAGAGCGTATAGTATCCAGGGAAGACCAATACCTGACCCGACGCTTTCCATACTTGTTTGTCATCCTCCTTGGGATGAAGTTTGACCGTTGTCTGATCAAATACAGCCTCTGTCATCTGTGTAGCCAGTGCCCGCTTCCAAATAAGCGTATAGAGCTTGAGCTGACGCTCATCTAAAAACTCTTTTACACTATCAGGAGTCAGGTCTATCTGTACCGGACGTATTGCTTCGTGGGCTTCTTGTGCGCCTTTTGATTTTGTCTTGTAGGTA
The DNA here is from genome assembly GCA_964349895.1 of uncultured Candidatus Peribacteria bacterium. Taxonomy (GTDB): domain Bacteria; phylum Patescibacteriota; class Gracilibacteria; order CAYGIM01; family CAYGIM01; genus CAYGIM01. Next base: position 1,517 of record CAYGIM010000147.1, read on the forward strand.
CGAGGTGTCTCCGTCAGATACTCCTTTCCATAGGTAGTAGGAATATAACCGCGCATTGCATTGAGTGCTGTCTCAGACAAGGTAACACTGTCGGTTCTCATATACGTGATAAGTCCTTGCCGCTCTTTGGTACCTAGATCAATACCCTCGTACAGCTGCTGCGCGATCATCATCGTCTGTTTGACCGAAAACCCATGTTTTCGTGATGCTTCTTGCTGAAGTGATGAGGTTGTAAAAGGAGCTGGGGGAGTACGCTTGAGTTGCTTTTTCTGTATATCAGATACCGTAAAGTCTTTAGCGTCCTTGATCCTTGGCCAAACGACGTCTACTTCTGTTTGAGAGGTGAGCTTCGGATCCTTACCATCTATATGTGTCAGCTCTGCACGAAATACGCTATCTTTGTGTACGAGATCGACATAGATATTCCAGTACTCTTCTGGTACAAATGCTAATATCTCTCGCTCGCGATCAACGATCAGACGTACTGCGACACTCTGCACACGACCAGCCGATAACCCCTTCTTGATCTTTGACCACAGCAAAGGAGAAAGAGAGTAACCAACGAGTCGATCCAAGATACGACGAGACTGCTGAGCCATGACGAGATCCATATTGAGCTTGCGAGGATGTTTCAGAGCATCCTTGATAGCGCCTTCAGTAATCTCATGAAATACGATACGCTCATACTCCTTTTCCTTGATCTTGAGAGCCTCAAGCAGGTGCCAACCAATAGCCTCTCCTTCGCGGTCCTCATCGGTTGCGATTACCACAGCGTCTACTCCTTTCATCAGCTTCTTGAGTTCTGTGATTGTCTTCGTCTTTTCTTTTGGAACGACATAGGCCGGAGAAAAATCTCCCTCCGTATCGATACCGATCTTTGATTTGGGAAGATCTCGCACATGCCCCATGGAAGCCGTGACACTGTACTTTTTCTTGTCTAAAAACTTGCTAATGGTTTTGGCTTTCGAAGGGGACTCAACAATAACC
>CAYGIM010000148.1:0-2443 GCA_964349895.1 uncultured Candidatus Peribacteria bacterium
GTCCAGCACGAGGACGTCCTGGTTCCTTGCCGCCTGGGCCCCTGACGGCAAGCCCGACGACAGAAGAATCAACGCCGATAATAAAGACTTGATCATAAAAAAATCGAAAGGTTGGAAGATTAGCGGACTAGAGGACATATCAAGCGCAAACAGAGCTATCGCCAGTGCATCCGTAGCATCATCATACTTGGATGATGCAGTCAAGCCAAGCCTCTGACATACGATGTACTCGACCTGTGACTTCGTGGCCTTACCGTACCCGACCATCGTATTTTTTACCTCGAGCGGCGTAAACTCCGAGATCTGGATCCCCGCTTTGCCCATGGTATTGAGTATCACTCCTCGAGCCTGCGCGACGTCCATGGCCGTAGTAGTATTCTGCGCAAAAAAAAGCTTCTCGATGCCTGCAATAGTAGGTTGGTACTTTTCTATGATACTCGTGAGATCTCTCTCGATCTCAGCTAACCGATCCCACGCATGCGTATGCGCTGGTGTCTCGATGATACCGAAATCGAGCAGGCGGTACTGCTGACCGTTACCCTCAATAGCAGCATACCCTACGCGCGCCAGCCCTGGATCTATGCCTAGTGCAATCATAGTATGTCATTCCCGAGTACTCGTCGGGAATCCATGAAAAGGTTTTAAACTACGAAAGATACTAGCAGACAACGTAAAAAGGACCAGTGCATATACTCGTGTGAGTATAGCCTGGCCTTTGACAAAGGGGTCTCAGAATCTGAACACCTCCTTTTTCTTAACACATTTGGCTCCCGTTAAGACTAGGAGCACCTCTCACGTACACACCAATGAGGGAACTACATTGGTACGTACTATGAAAGACAAAGGTTACTATACTTATATTTAGTTCCGCGTCAAATCCAAAGGACAACAAAAAAAGAGTTAAGAGATGAATCATATCTATGAAAGAAGTGACGCAACTCTTAACTCAAACGCCTGCTAGGGATAGCCTAGATCTCTGACCGAAGAAAAATTCAAACCATCCGACGGACCTCTTCGATCAGAGATTCCGGCACGGCCATATACTACGGATACATAAGTATTTGTCAAAACAGGATTCCGCACACGTGAAAATGACCAGCTACCCAAGCGGTTGAGGGTAAGTCTGGTCATTAGCTATTTGCCGTACTGGATAATGTGCCGGATCAGCCAAGGCAGGTCATGGTATCCAAGTACGGTCCGATTTCAGAAGAAGTGCTGAGCCTGAAAGAGCACTTGCCTTGTTCTGAAACCTACAACGCGATGGCAGTTCGCGTTTTCTCGACCAGTTGGTCTGGTGAGTCCAAGCCTCAGTATCGTCGGCGCCCGGCCAGTAATAGAGCGGACTAGTGACAATTGAGGTCATGAAGGTTTTGATCCTCCGAGATCGTTGGGTATCGGGTGGTCTGGGTCTGGGAAAACACCCACGCACAACTCTCTCGGAAGAACTTTGTGACTGTACTTATTTTGAGATCGAAGTCAAATGATTTGAATCGCTACAAACAATTACCAGATGTGCCACCTCTTTTCCTCCCCCGCTAAGCCATACAGGGGAGGAAAAGAAAACACACGTGAAAAGAGCCGCCAGTAACCTTAGGAAGGTTACATGGCGGACTCTCTACAATTCTTCTCAGCGCCGTGAATCGACTGAGCCATGCGCGGCGGTGATGGCGCCAAGATGCCGGGGCTCGAGTCGATGGATAGGCGGCTCTTTCGTAGGAGGTGGGCAAATACCTTGCGAAGCCCACAAGCCAGCCTCTGTAGGAGGGGCTGAGAAGAAGTTGTTCAAGGTGGTAAACCAAGGGTCTATATGAGGAGAGCCTCACTCGCCTTAGTCATCCATCCAAGAACGAACGTGTCGAATTCTATATCTAGAAAAATGAAAGTCAATAACTTTATGGACGCCTGTTGATAGTAAATGTCTTCCAATGTAGATACTCTCCTTGCGCCTAAGATGAGATATGAGAAAATTGATGAGTTACACTCATATCAATTTTGTAGATCCGCTTCGGCGGATGGTACAGGTTTTTCACCTCAACCCCCATGAACCCAGTCAGTAAAAACCGCAAACAGATCGACCATGATGCACGAGATATCATACTCGGTTTCCAGAAGCACGAGCTTACCGAGCACTTCGTGTATCTTGCACTCGCCAAGCAGTCGACCAAAGAAAACAGAAAGGTGCTCGAGATGATTGCGGCAGAGGAAAAGAAACACTATGAGATACTCAAGTCCTATACAAACGAAGATACGAAACCAAATCGCCTCACGATATTTCTCTATAGTATCGCGGCATACATCCTGGGTATCCTGTTTGCTGTAAAACTCATGGAGAAAAAAGAGAAGCAAGGACAAGAAAAGTATCTCGCGCTGCAAGGCACGATACGTGAAATCAAACACATCATAGAAGACGAGGAACGACATGAGAAGATGCTGATCAACGACG
>CAYGIM010000149.1:0-2438 GCA_964349895.1 uncultured Candidatus Peribacteria bacterium
CTGATACATAGTACAGTTCGAGGAGGCAACGAATGAGACGAAGGAGACGTAGTAAGCCCTACGTTGAGGAGCGAATGAGGCAGATGACAAAGAAATGTGCATGTATCGACATTTCTTTGCTGACAAAGCGAATACTAGGGCCAGCAGTACTGGTCCTAGTATATATCATATCTTAGTGAAACGTACTACTGTTGTACGGTAGCATTGTGATCGGCATTATTCTTCCAAGGTTTCTTACCTCCGAAGCCTCTCTTGCCCATCTCCTTTCCTTCTGGCTTAGTACTCATCTTCTGAATCTTGCTAGTAACTGCAGGGTCTGTAGATGTGATCGTCACACGTACACCCTTGTCGATCGATTCTTTTTTGGTAGTTACCGCTGTCTCTTTTTTAATCATCGGTGGCACATCATGCGATTGTAGGAAGGTAACCGTCTCCTGATCGTCTGATGTAAGAGTAAGTACTACTCCCCCATCAATATTTGTGCTTGAGTGCTGCACCTTACCCATGAGATTGTGAAGCTCTTTCATCTTCTTTCCATCAGGCAGCATATCCTTGTGCTCTTTGATCTTTGCGGATGTCGCAGCATCAGTCGATGTGATCGTAATCTTTACACCGTTTTCGATCGACTCTTTTTTAAACGTGATCTTGTCATCAGCCTGCGGAAGCATCATCTTGTGCTCATCTGACTGAAGCTTTGCAACGATGTCTTTGTTGTCTGACGTAAGTGTAAATGAGATACCATTATCGAGCTCTGTAACTGTGCGCTTCACATCCTTCATCATCTTGAAACCTTCTTTTACACCGTGCATCTTACCCATCATCATTCCGCCCTTATCTTCTCGCTCTTGGACCTTCTTTGCTGTGTCTGCATCCGTAGAGCTTATAGTGACCTTTACGCCATTTGATATCTTCTCCTCAGTGTGTGTGATCTTACTATCCTTTGGCTCTGGACGATCTTTCTTTTCCTGCAGCTTAGCAACGATAGTTGCATCATCTGATGTCAGAGTGATTACGACGCCTTGAGCTGTATTCTCTACTGTCCGCTTGATCTTGGAGAGATCCAGCATGGGTCTATGCTCTCCCTTTTTCCCCGCATCCGCAGGAGTTACATCAGAAGGTGTAGAAAACATCTTCCACGCACTCTTCCCTGGAGATGTGTGGAGATTGTCATTGTCTGCCAATACAGATGTACCAACAGCAACACTGGTAAGCATCAGGCCAAGAGCCAGGCTCGTCATCATCATCGATTTTCTGTTCATAATCTTTCTGAGTAAAAAAGTACACAATGACTTGGGATCTCCAAGTACGAGACAAACGGTACGCTACGTACGTGAAGAGCTTATCAAGGATAGGTGAAGATTGTGTGAATATGGCAACACTAAAGATATCTCTAGATTCTGTTTACATCAAAATCCACCCATGATAGGGTGGGCGGGCAAACAAAAATCACTGTCTCGCATCTGCATCTGCAATCTTCCTTGTTTTTGTGTGTATTATCCCAGGGCATACAGGTTGAGATCCCAAAAAGATACGAGACGAATAGACTGAAGCGGTGCAGCCACGCATTCCCCTTCAGTCTTATTTTTTGTGTGCCTTTTGCATGTCATTGCGAGCTACTGCGTGGCAATCCAGTATTTTGTTTACTCAGGCACAATAGTAACATTGCACTGATTACATCTGACATATCCCTTCTACCACCGCTACATTTGAAGCATCTCTCAAAAGCGCCGTAGGCATAGATATCTTTGAGTTCTTGATACCTGACCCGATCACAATTCTCTCGTGTTCCAGAAGAGACGGAGCAACCAAGATCTGCCATTCAGGAGGAAGTCCCACTACGGTGATTCCGCCATACTCCATACCTGTCGTCTCCACGATCAGCTCGAGAGGTGCAAAAGATACACGTCGAGCATTCATATACCTCCTGACTACGCCATTGAAGTCTATCTTCTTTGCGGCAACAGGCACCAAGCATGCGGCATAGGTGATCACATCATTGCGCACGCACTCAACAACCAAACAGTTAGCCGTCTCATCCTGGGTGGAACCATACGTCTCACAAAACTCAATCCCACCCGTAAACTGCGGGTCTATTTCTGCAACCCTGATTTCCTGAGCGCTCTCTTCTGGGAGGGATTGAATATGAGCAAAGACGGAGCTAGCTAAAAGCTCCGAGTGTTCGACTGCTGGCTGAAAATCAAGCTTGATACTCATACATGATCGATGCTAGTTCAGATATATCTTCTCTCCGGATATGCACAAATGCAAATGGAACCTCTATCCCCTCTTCCACGAGAAACTCTGCGACAGAATACATCGAGTAGTTGCAAAACGAGTCTGTAGGTTTTGATGCAGCAACAAAAACCGATTGTGCAGTATCGGGAAGATGCAGTGATAGCTCTCGGGGACCACCCGGAACGACTACACCTTTTGTATGG
>CAYGIM010000150.1:0-2426 GCA_964349895.1 uncultured Candidatus Peribacteria bacterium
ATTATGAATGGTATGGCCCAGATCTTCTAGCATTAAGATGGATTGCTTCGAGTACTCGCAATGACATCCGCCTGTGTGAGACAGGCGGGGATTATAGTTCCTCCTGCAGTTCCGTAAACAGCTGCTTGGCTTTTTTGGAGAGGTTCTTTGGAACAGAGATAGATACCTCTACGTAGTGAGATCCGTTTTCTTTTGTCGTGGCATTTTTTATACCAAGATCTTTGAGTCGGATGATCTTGCCATGCTCGATACCTGCCGGAATCTCGACCTCTTTCTTACCATGAATCGTCTCGATCTCAGCATTGTAGCCCAGTACCGCGTGGGGGATAGAGACAGAGAGTGACGTATAGATATCGTTTCCTTTGCGTAAGAACTGAGGATGTGGCTCGACCTGTATATATACATAGAGATCCCCTGTAGCGCCGCCTTTGATACCATCATTTCCATAGCCTTTTACCTTCACAACAGATCCCGCGTCCACCCCTGCAGGTATCGTGATCGTGATGGTCTTTTTTACCGCAATGCGTGATCTACCTTTGCACAAGCTGCACTCTTTCTCGGGCATCTTACCCGCTCCATGACAGTGGTCACAGGCCGAAACACTTCTCACATTGCCAAAAATACTTCGCTCCATCATCACGACCTCACCGGTACCATTACACTTCTTACAAGAGACCATCGAGCTTCCAGGCTCGGCTCCTATACCGTTGCAGCGTTCACAGCTACCCATCTTGGATACCTCGATCTTTTTCTCACGACCAAAGCACGCATCCATAAAAGATATCGATATCTGGATCTCCAAATCCTCTCCGCGGACTTCTTCTGGTCTCTTCTTTTGCTTTCTTCCCTGACCTCCAGCTTGCGAGAAGCCACCACCAAAAAAGCTTTCAAATATGTCTCCGAGATCATTGAAGTCTACATTGAACCCGCCGGCTTGATATCCTCCTCCGCCACCCGAGCCAAAGCCATCAGCACTACCAAACGTATCGTACTGCTGGCGTTTCTGAGGATCAGAAAGCACCTGATACGCTTCGTTTACTTCCTTGAACTTTGCCTCATCACCACCCTCCTTATCCGGATGCGACTCCATAGCTTTTTTCCGATATGCTTTTTTTACATCATCCAATGACGCCTGCTTGGAGACGCCTAAAATATCGTAATAATCTTTTGCCATACTGGTCGAATAGAAGCTACAACTCTATGTAAATACCTGAACTATACTATACTGATACTCAGACAAGGTACAATCTAGAACTCACCTTTACCATGCAAAACGTACTCCTGATCATCTGTGATGGCTTCGGTGAGGCACCAGAATCTGCGAGAAATGCCATTTCTCGAGAGACGATGCCATACTATTTCTCGCTACGAGAAACATACCCTATGACAACCCTGAAGGCTTCGGGAAAGGCCGTTGGTGTCCCGGAGGGTGTTGCCGGCTCGAGTGAGCCAGGACATATTACGATCGGAGCCGGTAGTACCATAGTTCAGCCATACGAGGCTATCAATACGGCAATAGCTGATGGCTCTTTCTTAAAAAACCAAAAACTCCTCCGAGCACTCGAGTTTGCAAAGACACATACGAGAAGAGTACACCTGATAGGGATCATCTCCGATGGCGGCATCCATGGGCATATCGATCATATAAAAGCATTTGTGCAGAGTATCAAGGCAGCACAGATAACAGAGGTATATATCCACGCCATCCTTGATGGCAGAGATGTACCACCTCAATCAGCAATACTCTACATAGGCAAGCTTCAAGCTATTCTCAAAGAAGAGGGCATAGGAGAAGTAGTCGATATCGCAGGAAGGTATTACGCAATGGATAGGGATACCAACTGGGATCGCACAGACAGCTATATCAAGATGCTTATGCGAGAAGGTATCAGTACGCCAAGTGACTATGAGGATACTATAACAACGTGGTATAGAGAGGCGCCTGCGACAGAAAACAGTGACTACTATATTCCTCCTACACATACACAATCTCAGCATGGGGGAATCAAAAAAGATGATGTGGTCATCCTTACCAATTTCCGCAAAGATCGCATGGTACAGCTTGCGTCTCGATTTGCTAATATGCCTTTTTATAGCGTATGTACGGGGCCATACTCCGATACGCTGCCTGTATTGTTTCCCTCCCAAGAGTATACTGAAAACTTAGGAAAGGTTATATCCGATCACAATCTGTCTCAGATACGCATAGCTGAGACAGAAAAGTATGCTCATGTGACATACTTTTTCAACTCACAGCAAGACATTACCTATCCTGGTGAGACACGGGTACTTATTCCGTCAAAAAAGGTTGCTTCATATGCATCTGCTCCCGAAATGTCTACGCATGAAATAGGGGAGGAAGTAAAGAAACACCTTATAGAAAAGACGCGAGCCCTCATCGTCACCAATATCGCCAGCCCCGACCT
>CAYGIM010000151.1:0-2412 GCA_964349895.1 uncultured Candidatus Peribacteria bacterium
CTCCGATACCTCATTTCTTCTGATCTCATTGAGGAGATTGAGCAAGGCATCATCGTTTTGACGGTAGGACTTTTGGAGATAACACATCTTGAGGCTGAGCTCGTGCCACAGCTCGTCTTGCCAGATATAGCATCGCTCGCTACTGCCTCTGTTTATAGGAGGTAGCTGAAAGAAGTCCCCCGAGAGGATCACCTGTATTCCTCCAAATGGTTCTTCGGTGTCTTTTGCCATACGCAGAAGCTCATCTATGACACGCCCAAGCGGTGGAGACAGCATAGATACCTCATCGACGATCAGCACCTCCATATCTTGGAGACGCTTTTTGACTCCTTGTTTGGTAAGGCAGCGGTTCAGGTAGTGGGTATCTGGCTCACCATCAAATATTCCGAGACCAAAGCAAGAGTGTATCGTCATGCCTCCGATATGGCTGGCTGCGATTCCTGTAGGCGCTACGATAGTGGGAAAGATACCATGATCTCTCAGGTAGCTGATATAGCCCCGGATCACATAGGTCTTTCCTGTGCCAGCAGCACCAGTCAAAAAGACATTGTGCCCGCACTTCATGATCTCGCTTGCTATTGCTTGTTTCATGCATCCTTGTTACAAATAATCTCTCCTCGTTGTAAACAGCGTATTCCCAGATAAAAGCGCGTCAACATCTTTCGTATGCGCTACGCGCTGTGTTCGTATATACACACGACCGCAGAAATAGTAGAACAGGACACCTTATATATCACAGCAACAAGAGTTGTGGATTCTCTGGGATGTATGTTCTTAGAGATGAAAGTACTTACGAAGAACCTCCTCATCTTCTATGTAGTGGGCTTCGATAAAACTGACGTAGGGGGTTATCTTATGGTATGAGCGAATAGATTCCAACTCCGTTTTACAGGAGAAGGGGTAGATCCATGTACTCTTTTGAATTTGATAAAACCCTAACTTCTTTAGCTTGGTTCGTAACAGATCCCTTGTGCTCCTATAACGTTCTGGGATATCAAAGATTACTATTCTCCACTGCTTGTCCCATTTCTTTGGTCTCGGAATTGTGAGTATCTCGTATTGGATACTATTAAGTTTTTTGACACCTTTCTCCGTAAGTGAAACCTTATCTTTGCGTATATCAACAAGGGAGTGTTTTTTTAGATATATCAACGCCTTGTGTATTCTTTGTTTATTTTTTGGTGTGTGATGTCTTGAGGGTAGATGTTTGAGTATATAGGGCATGGCGAATATACTGCCAACCAAAACTCCTGCAGCGATGATAACGATAATACTTTTCAACACATCGATATCTCCATTATCTTTAGTAATAAAGTATTCAATCTTATCGCTAATGGCTTCAGCAAGCTCTTCTTTTCTCATGATCGTGTTGTAGGGAGTTTATGTCTTGAGGCTTGATGCTATCATAAATCACCTATGCTAGATAACAAGCTATCGCATAGAGAGTTGAACAGTTGCGTTGACTTTTCATGGTAGTTTCTACCATATTGATCAAGGATCTAATGTCGTCTATAGTGAGGGAGAATGATACTTCTGTTTTGCTCACTTTGCTATGGCACAAAAACGTTCTGCTCACTATTCACACAAACTGACGCCTTTGTATCTTCTCAGGACTCTATCCATCGTAGTTGGATTGGTTTTGGTGTGGAGAGGAATATGGTATGTCATAGATGCGCTCGACTTGCTTTTTTTTGGTGGAACACATATATGGAGCGCTATAGGTGGTGTGATTGTCGGTTTGTTGATCCTTTACTTGCCAGATGGTGATCTGAAAGAAATCGAGAAACTATGACCGATGCATATGTATGGTATCAAGAATTGCTTAAGCCTAGCTGGGCACCGCCTGCTTGGTTGTTTGGGCCTGTGTGGAGTGTGCTCTATGTGCTTATCGCGGTATCGTTTTGTTTTGTCATATACCGATTTGCCATAGGTAGACTGCCGGGGAAGGTAACTTTTCCTTTTGTTATCAACCTTTGTGCAAATGTGTTATTTACTCCTTTCCAGTTTGGTTTGAGGAGTAACCTCTTGGCCGCAGCGGATATCGTAATTGTCCTTGCTACATTGGTTTGGGCGATGATTGCGATAAGGAGATTTCATCCTTGGGTCACGTGGATAAACATCCCGTACCTTCTGTGGGTGACGTTTGCAACGGTATTACAATTGACGATTACATATATCAATTCTTATCGCTAACATAATGTGTATGAGATCTCGTATATCAAGTCTTGCTACGGTTCTGGCTTTTGCCTTTTTGTTCTCAAACTTTTCAAGTGCTGATGCAATGGCCAACCCCGCGTCAGTATATTGTCATGAACAGGGGTACACATCTGATTCTCGCGCAGATGCAGCCGGTGAGTATAGCGTCTGCCAGTTTCCCGATACTACCGAGTGTGAAGAGTGGGCTTACTTCAG
>CAYGIM010000152.1:0-2409 GCA_964349895.1 uncultured Candidatus Peribacteria bacterium
CTCCCATCGTCAGGCTATATGCATGGTCTTCATGCCAGTACGGTTGTCCATCGGGTGAGTGAAAGGTGAAGCCATATTCTTCTGCTTGAGATTTCCAGTCTGATCTAGCTTCTAGGCATATTCTTTCCATGGTTCTAGCCTCCTACCGTGATGGCTCTACCGAAGCCACCGCGAACAATGGTGGTTGTCGGGGCCATAGGACGGCTGTAGAAAGCTCGATTGGTTGTAACAATCTTCGCTCCGGGGGTTCTTGTAGAAAATGCACCATGCTCAGTCGCGAGTGAGGTATAAGAACCGAACGTACTCGTACTTGTATTATAAGTCCGGTATGCTGGTTGGCCGAATGTCACATGTGAGGAGGAAGAGTATCCCACATAGTATCCGCTTGAGCGTGGTATATACGTGTGGATTACCGTAGACTCTTCGTTGTCATCCAAATGGTCATCGTCATAGTCGTCTTGCTGCTCACACTCTTTATAGGATGAGAGGCATTCTGACTTTTGTTCAAATCTTGGAGCAGCATCCAGGTGGATCTCTTGTGCAACCTGGTATGCATCCTGGCAGTAGGTGGGTGTAAATACTTTCCCTTGAATGCAGGTACGCAACGATTCGTAGAGCCTGACGTCCATTGGTTCTGGTGTTTGGTCTGCGCAGCTACTGAAACTTAATGCCGCACCAATCAGGATTGCGGTAGCCACAATCCTGGGGGTTACCTTTTTTGATCGTTTTCTCATGTGAAAAATCCTCTTTTCTTCAATCTTGATGTCAAAAGTTCAAAGCTTATATGTTCTAGTACATCCGTACAGAAAGTCAATATCTGGCTGTGCTGCATACACTGCAATTTTGACATCTCTACATTCGTCATGTATGAGAACGTAAACAAAATAACGGAACGAGGTATATTGAATCATGGTTGAAGATGAAAAGCCTGATGTGAAGCAACAGCTCCAGGGGGCTCTTAGGATTTCAGACGCGGATTATAAATCTTTAGAGATCGAGCTCGAACATGCTGGACCGGGATTCCTAAAGGTCTCAGATCTTGAGGATTATATGGGATCTTTGGATAGCTACTTTAACCACTATTGGGCAGAAGCGCCCGAAGACGTCACTAAGCTTACGGCTCAGCTGCGTTGGGCTGAAGGCAAGAAAACAAAGACTGTCAGTTTCTTTCGGCATAACTTGGGGGATCTGATGTACTGGTGGGAGTTGCTTGAGGTAAAAGAATAAAAAGTCGGAAATCAAAAAGAGCTATAGCATCGGTGCTATAGCTCTTTGAATGTTTACTTTGTGTTTCCTTTCTAGTTTTGTTTAATCTTAATCGACTCAGCTGTATATAGCAGTTGATTGGCATATGCTTGTAAGAAATCTACAGAGCAATGCAAGATCCCGGCTAGTTTATTCAACATCTTTTTTGTAAGCTTGGTTTTGACTCCGCCGTTGAAATGAGAAATCATTACTGATGATACCCCAAATATATGACGTTGCATGCTCTTAGGGCAATTTGTTAACCATCTGTGTAGAAATAGGAGCAATGTCGCCTCTGTCAGTTGGACCACTTCAGTAATTGAATACAGGTAAAATGTGCTATTGCTTGAGTCAAGTTTAACTACCTGTTGTGTTTGAAGTTGAACCAATAATCGGCGTCCTGGAAACATATTGCTACTGGTTTGCTCTCTAAGTATTAATACTGGAGCTAGTTCTTTTTCAGAGTGAAGCAATTGAACTGCCTCTTGCTGGATCTTTTCAAATGTAATGGTATCAATGTACTTATTGCCTACGGAAGATTCTAGATCTTCCAATGTCATATAGTTCATGTTGGCCTGCCTGTTTTTTGCGATCTCATAACATAAATATATATAAACGTCAATGCTGCGCTTCTCCTTATAGATTAGATAAACTAGCTAGCATGAGTTCTTTTTTGCGAGCTACGTTAATGTAGATATACACAATCAAAAAGAGCTATAGCATCCGTGCTATAGCTCTTTGAATATGTCTTAGATCTACTTTCCTCCTTCCCATCTCCAGTGCCATGGCTCGAAGCCCATGCCGAGGGGGTTGTTGCGAGGGTAGGAGAGTACGAAGTGATACTTGGATGCGTTTGCTACCATCCACTTGTACTCATCACTTTGCTCGATCAATGCAGCTGACTCCTCATTGCTCATCGTCTTGCCGTCTGGCTTGAGGAAGAGACTGTCTCCGCCGTTGAGAGCGAAATCAAATGCCGGAGTCTTACCATATCCATGCTCGCTGTAGCCTGGCATGGTGACCCACTTTGCATTTTCTGTGAGCGAGTACTTGTTTCCATCTTCACTGTCATCAGCTAGGTACTTGATGAAGAGGTATGCTTGCTTTCCAGGAGAGCGATATCCAGAGTCGTTCCAGATCTCCTTCTTGATATCGTTTTTCATC
>CAYGIM010000153.1:0-2386 GCA_964349895.1 uncultured Candidatus Peribacteria bacterium
TCTTAACGCACTAGAAGACCAAGCCGATAAAGAGAACCTTCTTGCTTATGAAAAATATTCTATTGCTTGCTCTCACTTACATTTAATAACAGATATGAAGAGTTTCTCTGATGATCAGAACCATGCTGCCAAACTTGAGAAAGCTCAGTCAGAAGTAACTAAGGCGGAGAATCATCTTGACCAATCTCGTCAAGCAGCTAAAGCAGCTCTGGAATTAAAATCTCATGATTTAGATCCTGATAATAAAAAGTTAGAATCAATAGCCGTGACTCAGCTCATAAGACATGCCAAAGAGGCATTACAAATTGCAGAAGAGTTTAAGACCAGACTTCAATCTCTAACCCAAGCAATCGACGGTTCTCGTTAAAAATAATTACTTTTTATGAATCTCAATATTCATGATACTGCAGCCTTTCATAACTATGCGACAGGACTGCCCCCTGCACAAAAAGATCATCAGCTTTCTATTCAGCCAGGCAATGATGGTGTCCATACGATTGCAGTTGTTGAAAACCACACTCCAGAATCACGAGCAGCAGCAGTCACTCATTTTGAGAATAGCATTACAACAACTCATGGGCCTTCTATGAGAAATTTTGCTTTTCCATCAAGCTACACTACTGACAATGGAGGCACACAACATGCTGATCAAATGGGTCTCACCACTAAAATCATTAATATAACTACCAAGCGAATTGTGGATATTCAAGATAGTATGACGCAAATTCGGAGTGCAACAAATCGGATCAATAATCTTACTAATGATACATTAATTACAGCTCACGATTTAAATATTCTTAACGCACCTCCTGGACCCCAAGGACACAATATTTATAATTTCCTTGGAAGCGCCCACCACGTGACCACGATTACTTCCCAAGTGGCTCTTACCACTCATGATGAGCAAATGTTAAGAAATTTGCGTATACTGGACACTCACGTTAGTAATATTGTGGAAAAAGGAGAGAGGCGAACTAATATTCCTACAGGTGAAATGGGGCAACACGAAAATATGGTACAAACAGGAATAGGCGTTTCTAATTTGTATGATCAAGCTCATGGGATTATACACCCTAATGATTCGACAAGCTCAGGTTCTGATACGTAGACTCCATCTTCTGATTTGATCTTGGATATTACAAATTAGTAAGCGATTTACTTGAACTTCAACTACCAACTCTAACCTTTTCATGGGACGTCAATGGCTCTTAGCAAAACGCGAGGTCTCCTCGCTTAAGAAATCAAAAGCAACAGGAAAGTTCGTTCGAGAAATTACGATTGCTGCACGTCAGGGAGGTGCTGACCCTCACTCGAATGCCCGCTTAGCCGCAGCAATTGAAAAAGCAAAACGCGAAAGTGTCTCGCGCGATGTCATTGAGAGGGCCATTCAGAAAGGCTCTGGCACCGGTGATGGTAAAAGTGCTCTTGAGCATATTGTTTTTGAAGGATACACGCCTCACAAAGTCCCTGTGATTGTAGAAGTCTTTACCGATAACAATAACCGTACTGCACCCGAGATTCGTGTACTCTTTCGTGATGCTCAACTAGGAGCTCCTGGGAGCAATAAATTTCTTTTTGATCACGTTGGTTTAGTTGAGGCATATACCACTAACCTTGCAACTGATCTTGAGGAAGCTGCTATTGAGGCAGGTGCTAATGAAGTTGAAAAACTCATGCACGCACAAAATGATGACATTCCTGCAGAGGCCTTGGGAGCTCGTTTTATTACCGATCGAACCAATACACATACTGTGTCACAATGGCTTTCGGCAAATGGCTGGACTGTTGTTACCAGTGAAATTGGTTATGTGGCTAAAAGTTTCCCAACACTCGATGAGACGCAGCGCAGTGAAGTTGGTACTTTTCTCCAATCTCTCGAGGATCATGATGATGTGCATCGCGTCTGGGCAGCGTTGAAATAAAACCCAATGAACCAACTCCCTCTCATTGGCACACGCTCTCCCTTCAATGATCAACCTCGTAAAACTGTAGGACGACGCCTGGAAGACCTTTCTCTTTTTGACAGACTCCGACGGTTACAATCATCCCTTCACAATATGGGACTCAAACAAAAAAACGATGGCGAATACATTCGAAGAACTGTTGGAGCTACTGCTAAAAAATAATGTCAAGTTCATCGTCGTTGGAGGATTAGCTGTAGCAATGAACGGCGTCGTTCGCACTACTGATGATGTCGATATATTGATCGATGATAGCATCGAAAATATCGCCTTATTACTTCAAACCTTAAAATTATTTGGTGAAGGTTATGCTTCAGAACTTTCTCCTCAAGACTTCATCGATGAAGAAGGAGCCATTCGGATCGTAGAAGCTTTCCCCTTGGATATTTTTGTCAGAATGCAAGACATGAAGTATGATACAATGC
>CAYGIM010000154.1:0-2375 GCA_964349895.1 uncultured Candidatus Peribacteria bacterium
AGTCTGTGGTGTTGCTGTGGTGTCGGGGCTACTGAGAAAAGAGACGGTCAGGATATATTCACCTTCGGTTTGGGGAAGATCAGATGGAGCAAAGAGTACAACGCTTTTTTGGAGCTCGCCTGTATTGGTCTCATCTACAAGATACGCACACTGTACGGTTCCTTTCTTTGTAATCGGTGTCATCCCCTCTTTCTCGATACTTATCTGGTAATCGAGCTTTCCTGGTGCGGTGCCTGTCGCAGCCTGGATCTTGTTACTTGGGATATAGATACTGAGTGGGCTATTTACAGAGTTTCTCGTAGAATAGTATAAGTTCTTATCTATCTTGCTACCTGCAAGCAGATTAACATCTTGTATAGTGAACGATGCGAGCTGTGCAGTAGGTACATACGTGTTTGCAGCACATGCTGCCTGTGTCGCGGTATCCCCTCTCAAAAACTGCGGTTGCGCGATGACGACAATTCCACTTATGAGAAGCAGAGTGATGAGAGCTGTACTCACCAGGAAGAGAAGTCTCTTTGTTTGTGTTGTATGTTGCATATATGTGTTCCAAACATAATACCTTATCCGCGTCATCAAATTCAAGAAATCCCATCACCTTATTTGATATGCATTCATTCCTTGCACGATACATACGGTATGTTGTTTTCTCTTTTATTGCCCGCGTTTATATCGTTGGTACGAGAGTTCATTCGCATGCGTACGTCACCAGAGAACGTAGCAGCTCATTGTCAACGACCACGCATTGCTACTAAGGCTCAACATACTATATATAGTATGTTGGATAAAATATCCGTACTACATATAGTATATTACTCGTTACGTAACTCTCGCAGACTGTATGGCCGAACACATTGCAACTTCTGAGCCGATTCTGACACATGACAACAGCGTATACGTCATATTTCCCATCAAATATGCAGATGTTTGGGAGATGTATAAGAAAGCCGAGGCAAGCTTCTGGACCGCAGAAGAGATCGATCTTCAGGATGATCTGAAAGATTGGGCCAAGCTCAATGATAACGAACGATACTTCATATCTCGTATCCTCGCCTTCTTTGCCGCCAGTGATGGTATCGTCAATGAAAACCTAGCGCTCAACTTTATGCGTGAGGTAAAGATTGCGGAAGCGCGATGTTTTTATGGCTTTCAGATCGCGATAGAAAACATTCACTCTGAGGCGTACTCTCTTTTGATCGACACATATATCAAAGATCCAGGAGAGCGAGATCTGCTGTTTCGTGCAATGGATACAATTCCTGCGGTGCAAAAAAAAGCAGCATGGGCACTTAGATGGATCGATCAAGGAAGCTTTGCTGAGCGACTCGTGGCTTTTTGTGCGGTCGAGGGAATCTTTTTCTCTGGGAGCTTTTGCTCTATCTTCTGGCTAAAGAAGAGAGGTCTGATGCCAGGGCTCTCATTTGCCAACGAGCTCATATCTCGGGATGAAGGAATGCACTGCGAGTTCGGGTGTCTCATGTACAAGCATCTTACCAACAAGCTTCCTGCCGGGCGTATAGAAGAGATCATTGCTGATGCGGTAGAGATAGAAAAAGAGTTTATCACCGATGCTCTCCCCGTCGATCTGATAGGTATGAATTGCCGCTTGATGCAGCAGTATATAGAGTTTGTAGCTGATCAGTGGTTAGTCGAGCTCGGTTGTGACAAGCTCTACAATGTATCAAATCCCTTTGATTTTATGGAGCTGATCTCTCTGAGGGGAAAAACAAATTTCTTTGAAAAACGCGTGGGCGACTATCAAAAAGCCCGTGTCATGTCCGGATTAAAAGAAGATACGAATGTAGAACAGCAGGTCCCCACACTTTCCTTCAACGAAGACTTTTAACTTGTTATCATAACGTCTCTCTCCTTATGAACATCAGATACTACAATACATTTGTTCCCTTCTCTTTGGAAAAACTTACTCAGACCCTCACACTTCTTACCTACAACCTTGATACCGAGTACGTACATATCGATGAGATAGCACAAAAGGTACATGATGGTTCGTATGACGGCATCACGGTAGATGAGATCATCAACCTCGCCTCAGAGACTGCTGCGGCTATGACGATGGTACATCCAGATTATGCTATGCTTGCGGGTAGGATCGAGATGTATCGTCTGCATCGAGATACCAAGGCCTCCTACTCTGACACGGCAAAAGACATGTATGAGTACGTTGAACCACTTACGGGAGAGCCTGCACAGCTTCTTGCTGATGATGTATACAAGGTGATCGAAGACAATGCCGAGCTCATCGATGCTGCGATTGACTACACGAGAGACTATGAGTATGACTACTTTGCAGTAAGAACACTTGAGAAGAGCTACCTTTTGAAACTCTATGGAAAGATCGTGGAGCGACCTCAACA
>CAYGIM010000155.1:0-2368 GCA_964349895.1 uncultured Candidatus Peribacteria bacterium
CCGTCGCGGGTACTTTTCGGGCCTTCGATAAACTCAGGCCAGCGAAAAGTCTTTCTCGCCCTAACGCAAGCAAAGCAGTTTGCTTACTGCCCGGAGTTTTTTCACTCCGTTAAAAAACTCCGCGTTGTTGATGAAATAACTACCTATTTTAAGACCACTAGTAACTACCATTACATCCCTAATCTGAAGGATGGGATCTATCCTTTGGTCCGGCCGACGAGTGAACAGTTGGCTGCAGTTTAAGAGTTATTTAGAAAATCGAGGATGAGTCCGAATGATCCTATACTCGTGCCAGGTGAGGATGACCAACAAGACATCAAACAAGGTCAACAAGACAAATGTGAGCGAGTATGAATATGTTAGTCGATAGAGTTGATACGCAATGAAAAGAAAAAGAACGACTATCGTTGCCGGATACGCCCATAACTTATTGCGCAGTAGGCTTATTACAAGAACTATCTTGATTATGCCATGGGATAGAAGATAGAAAGCAGCATAGAGCTGTCCATGTGTAGAAAAATAAGGTAATGCGTTCTGAATGTGTGTAGCTACAAAATCAGTCGGGTCCTCAATGAGCTCGCCACGAATCAATAGTCCAACAACTGCTGTAACGCTTCCAGTAAAGAGAAACAAAATTCCTCCTAATATTTCTAGCAGAGAATTAAGACCTTTCAACACGAGGCTTACAACGAATACTTTATGGACATTTTTCTCTTGGAGATGAATCATATATCACTATTATACCTTTTATTCACATTGACACTAATACCCCTAGGGGGTATTATGCTTGTATATGAGACAAGACATAAAAACAAAAGCTATTCGCCGATTAAAAATTGTTGAGGGGCAGATTAGAGGTTTGCAGAAAATGGTCGAGGATGAGAAGTATTGCATTGACATCATTACCCAGGCTTCGGCTATCAAAGAGGCGCTTACCGGAATCGAAAACTTAGTCCTTGAAAACCATCTTTCAACACACGTGGTTCATCAAATGAAGCATGGCAGTGAAAAGAAAGCTGTCGATGAGATTCTTAAGGTTTATAAGCTCAAGCGCAAATAAAATACATGAATCACACCCAACCTAAAACATATCGAGTGAAAGGAATGCATTGCGCCTCTTGCGCAGGCATTATTGAGAAGACCTTCAAGAAGACTGAAGGGGTCCACTCCGCTGAAGTAAACTATGGGACCGAAAAAGCGAAAGTGGCCTTTGATGAATCAAAAACGAGCGCGCAAGAGCTTTCAAAGAAAATAGAGCCACTTGGCTACTCCCTAGCTCTGGATCAGGAGATGTCACATGAGCATGGTGGTCAATCAGCAGAGGAGATGGGTATGTCGGCCGATGAACATGCTGCACATCTCGGGCTTAATCAGTCAAAGAAAGAGAAGCTTGCTGAAGTTGCTGATATGCGAACAAAATTATACTCTGCCGTTCCTCTCGCAATTTTTGCGGCACTCGTTATGGCCTGGGATATTCTCGCCCAGTACAAAGCGGTCCCAGAGATGAGCTACACAATCAAAGAGTTTATTCATCATCTCCTTCCGATACTGGCCACATACATCCTGTTTGTTGTCGGAAAGCCATATCTCCAAGGATTTTACAGATTTCTCCGATACGGTAAGGCCAACATGGATACACTGATTGGTATAGGAACTTCGGCAGCATTTTTATATAGCTTTGCAGTCACAGCTTTCGAGGAAGCATTGAGACCATTCATAAACGTTGATTACCAATACTACGATGTAACGATCGTAGTTATTACCTTTATCGCACTCGGTAAATACCTTGAGGCTCGATCAAAAATAAAGACTGGAGATGCTATAGAAAAACTCCTCAATCTCCAGGCTAAAACAGCTTTGGTGATTCGTGATGGGAAGGAGGTAGAGATTTCAGTCAACGAAGTAAAACATGGAGATCTTATTATCGTAAAGCCAGGTGCAAAGATCCCAGTAGATGGTGTTATTACCGAAGGGTCCTCATTTATCGATGAGTCCATGGTCACCGGAGAGCCAATGCCTGCTCAGAAGAAAATCGGTGACAGTGTCGTATCCGGAACCATAAACACAAGCGGTTCATTTACATTTAAGGCTACAAAGGTTGGGTCTGAGACTCTCCTTGCGCAGATCATCAAGATGGTGGAAGAAGCTCAGGGGAGCAAGGCCCCAATCCAAGCACTCGCAGATAAAATATCAGCAGTGTTTGTGCCAATTGTTTTAGTCATTGCTTTTCTTACTCTTGGTGCATGGCTCATCTTCGGATCGCAATACCTAGGATTCTCTCAAGCTCTTTCATTTGGACTTGTCTCGTTTGTCGGTATTCTCGTGATCGCATGTCCCTGTGCTCTTGGTCTTGCCACACCTACAGCTA
>CAYGIM010000156.1:0-2356 GCA_964349895.1 uncultured Candidatus Peribacteria bacterium
ATTACACATAGATTAACAGAAGAATCAACTATAAATGATTTTTTAATTAAACGTATGTATGAACGCGGTTTCAAATCACGTGCAGAACGGACTGCGATTCGACTAAGAAAGAACTTAGGGATATCGCCCACTGATCCAGTAGATATGTGGGCTGTTGCCGAAAAGCATGGCATTCCAATCTGGCATCCAAAAGATATAGCAGGACTAGACGCTGCTGCAAAAAAAGTCCTCCTCGAAGAGGACTCTTCTAGTTGGTCTGCCATCACCATAAAGTTTGATGCTAAAACTGTAATTGTTTTAAACTCATCACACACAAAAGCGCGACAAGCCAGTAACTTAGCTCACGAAATATCACACTTGATAATCGGCCACAAGGGAGCTCAGACTTTTATGAATACCGACGCTGGTTTGTTATTAGCTTCATATGATAAACAAGAGGAAAATGAAGCGGATTGGCTTGCTGGTTGTCTCCTCCTTCCTCGAGAAGCCTGTATACATATTAAAAAGCAAAAAATGACAGACGAGCAGGCTGAGAAAAAATATGGAATCAGTCAACAAATGCTCAACTATCGGATGAATGTTACGGGTGTGGCAAAAGACTATAAATAACTTACCAACAACCAACCCCTCTAGACTCTCTAGAGGGGTTGCGTCATTAGTGTTGGTATATGAGCAGAATAGAAGCACCGATAGGGGCAAAAGTACGAATCGAGCCAGTAGCGGTTTCGGTGAGGTATTGCCTCTATGCCAGAAAGAGTACTGAGAGCGAAGAAGCCCAAATCCTCTCCATCGACTCCCAAATTAAGGAAATGCTGGCGATGGCAGAACGAGACAACCTTGAGATAGTTGAAATAAAGAAAGAATCACACTCAGCCACGGAAGCAGGGGCAAGGCCAGTATTTAACGAGTTGGTGGAGGGTATTAAAGAAGGTAAATACAATGGGATTCTCACATGGGCGGCAGATCGTATATCTAGAAACGCTGGGGATTTGGGAAGAATAGTGGACCTCATGGACTTAGGAGTACTACAAGACATTCGCACCTACGGACAACGATTCAGTAACAATCCAAACGAAAAGTTCCTCCTTATGATTCTGGGGTCTCAAGCAAAACTTGAGAACGACAACAAAATGGTGAATATCAAACGAGGACTACGAGCGAGATGCGAGATGGGACTCTGGCCATGTAGTCCGCCGACTGGATACTTGAGTAATAAGAATCGGGACAAGAGGTGTGAGGTGGAAGTTGACCCTATCCGAGGACATGTCATTAAGAAAATGTTCGAGAAGATTGCCTACGAAAACTATAGTGGTAGAAAGCTGTACTTCTGGCTCAAAGACGAAATAAAATTCAAGACAAAGACTGGTAAACACTTACACCTCGGCAATCTATACATAATTCTCCGCAATCACTTCTACTATGGCTCATTTGAATATCCGCAGGGTGGTGGTCAGTGGTATCAAGGTAAACATACGCCACTAATTAGCAAAGCCCTCTTCGACCAAGTGCAGGAAAAGATAGCGGTACAGATAACGAAGGGTGACAGCAAGGAATTTGCCTTCACAAAGCTGATGTCTTGCGGGCTATGTGGTTCGAGCATCACCGCTGATGAAAAGTTCAAGGTACAACAAAATGGAAATGTACATCGCTATGTCTACTACGGATGCACCAAACATAACGACAAGCAATGTAAATGTGGCTACATAAATGAAGACGACCTCATTGAACAACTAGCAGGACTCATGGACCAGATTGACCTAGACAGTATTGGGATGAAGGAACGAATCAAAGCTGAAATTGAAAGACTTAAGAAGTTCCAGTCAGGGCTACTAGGGCAGAGGGAATCAAATGTGAAGGTATCTGATGTCGATATAAGGAACTATGCCAAGTACATACTGCGTGACGGACAGATCTATGAAAAGAGAGAGCTACTTCTTTGCATGAGGAGTAAGATTGCGTTGGCAAATAAGCTCGTTTCAATAACAAAAGCATAAAAATTATGTGCATAAACAACCAGATTATTACGAAAGTAGTTGGTATAATTATGCTAAGCAAAACTTTTACATGAACGAAAAAATAGATTCCAAGATTGGAGGAAACATTAAAAAGCTTTTAAAGAAAAGCGGAAGCTAAAAAAGTGACCTGGTGAGAGAAACAGGACTTGATTATCACACGATAGCTAAAATCGAACGTGGAGTTACACCAGACCCAAGAGTTCATACTGTTGAAAAACTTGCCGATGCACTAGGTGTGACGATTAATCAGCTTTTAAAATAACTTCTATGTCAGACGATCAGAAAAGACTCCTCGAAAAGCAACTGTGGGCTGTAGCAGATACTCTTCGAAGCAGTATGAA
>CAYGIM010000157.1:0-2345 GCA_964349895.1 uncultured Candidatus Peribacteria bacterium
GGTGAGGAGAATATTCCACTTAGTGTAGACTATCAGACACTTCGCCGTGCGTATCAGAAAGCAGGTGAAAGTACGGTCGTCGAGATCCAGATGGATGACGGTAGCAAAAAAATGACCCTGATCCATGATATCTCCTACGACTCTATGTCTGGAAATATCAACCACGTGGATTTTCGCGGCGTCAGTATGACAGAGAAGATAGATACCATGATCCCGATCGAGTTCACAGGTGTATCTACAGCCATCAAAGATTTTGGTGGTATGCTTCTTACTAATCTTGACGAGATCGAGGTACGATGTTTCCCTCAGGACCTCGTGCACAATATTACTGTCGACCTCGCTCAGTTTACTGAGATCGGTCAGCAGATACATGTGAAGGATCTCGTGGTACCAGCAAAGATGGAGATACTTACAGATATGGACGAGACAGTCGCCCTGATCCAAGCTCCTGAAGAAGAGGAGGTAGAGGTAGCAGCTCCAGCAACTCTTGTACCAGAGGGTATCAATGATGTAGAGGCCAAGCAAGTCGAGGCCAAGAAAGAAGACTAGTATATTATAACTATAGGCATTTGTGTTAACGATCAGACTAAGTAGAACAGGTAAAAAGGGGCAGCCATCCTATCGTGTAGTGCTTGCGGAGCACTCTTGGGCGGTAAAAGGTAAGTTTCTCGAGATTCTCGGGAACTATAACCCTGTAGATAAGCATACAGTCCTCGAAAAGGAGCGAATTCTCTACTGGATTAAGCAAGGCGCACAGCCATCTGATACTTTTGCAAGCCTGGCTGTAAAAAACGGGATGAAAGAACTTGCATCATATCTACCTAAAGAGGTAAAATAATACCGGTTTAACTCTTTACACAAAGTATTATGACCGGAAAAGAACTCGAGCTTGAATTCTTAGAGTACGTGCTCAAGCTTCTTGTAAACAATCCAGACCAGGTCCAGGTAACTCGCAGTGTCGACGATCTTGGGGTCCTCATGTCTGTAAAAGTTGCCAAGGATGACATGGGTCGTGTGATTGGAAAAAGCGGTCAAACTGCTAAGGCTCTCCGTGTACTACTTCGAGCGATTGGTTCAAAGAAAAATGAGCGAATCAATATGAAGATAGTAGACGAGCAAGGCGGTGAACACATGGTAGGTGGAGAAGAAATGCTGTAAGCAATTACACGCACGAGAGAGCAGAGGCTAGTCCTTTGCTTTTTTTGTATCCGACGTATAATCGTATGGTATATTTCTGATTTCATTCTCTTTCAGAAAGAGATCAACGTAACTCGCCGTTTTTATGGGTTCTTCACTCCTAGCTCAAACATCTGGATCTGTCACTGCTTCTCTGGTTGCTGATCCAAGCCCGGCAGTCTTGTTTAGTAAGTTTGTGGCGTATGCTATCCTGATCGCCTTTATCCTCTGCGCGGTCATGATCATCTGGGGTGGTATCTCTATCATTCTCTCTGGTGGCGATGAAGGTAAGCTAAAGAAGGCAGTTGGTTCCATACGTTTCTCGATCTTTGGTCTGATTATCACTGTACTTGCGACTATTATCGTGGGCTACATCGGTAAGATTTTGGGCTATGACATCACGACACTCCTAGATATCCAGCAGATCTTCAAGGACTTTACGAGTATCATCTCTAGCCTAGGCGGAGGCACTGGTAGTGGGGGACTGTAGCCGGTATACCGGAATAGTAACTAGAATCTGGTTACTAGGCTCTAGAAATATTTTTGCTCTGTCATTCCAGAGTACTCGTGTGGTCGTTCGACGGAGCTCAGACCCTGAGTACTCTCGAAGGGAATCCAGTTCCATCTATGTTTTGTTAAGGTATCTTTTTGTTTTTCTTTCTGGATCCCGGATGAGTACTCCGGGATGACGGACATTCTCTGTATCGTTATCTATACCATATGAAACTCTATCGCGGTCTCAAAGGAGAGGTATTTAAAGAGTTTACAGATGATGTGAGTAAGCAACATCGTGACTCGCTCTACAAGATTTTAATGATACGAGAAAGAGGGGAGTGGGACTACCCTAGTGAATTATCCAAGGATATTTCGTGGCTCAAAAAGCACGAGAGTCTTCAGCGTCTGTATCTGACTGATTGCAGAGATATAGCGTATGAGTATGCCAAGTCAAACCAAGGCTTGGTGATAGAGGTAGACGTGCCAATCGATGATATCCTCAAGTACTTTATCATCGAGTTTCAAAACTACTCAAAGCGCCATACGAGTTTTGAATTGGTGTACTTCATAGACAGCAAGGCGTTTGACACTCACAAAGAAGATTGGGATATAAAAGTAGTTCCTATGAACTGGTAGTATGTATATGTTTGACATAGCCATATACTGATCTATAT
>CAYGIM010000158.1:0-2340 GCA_964349895.1 uncultured Candidatus Peribacteria bacterium
GAGCAGTACGATACTTGAGAAACTTACCAACTTCTTCGGGCATGTGCGGTCTGGGCCCCACAATACTCATCGTCCCGAGTAAGACACAAAATAGCTGTGGGAGCTCATCTATGGAAGTCTTGCGCATGATATGACCAAACTTGGTCGCCCGAGGATCTTTTGCAAACTTTACCATACCATCGCGCTCACTCATCTCCATGTGCTTCTCATGGTCTTTCACTGCGCCCACGTAGAGTGTCTGGAACTTGATAACCGTAAACAGCTCACCCTGATGTCCTAATCGTTTTTGGCAAAAGAAGATCTGCTTGAATGAACGATATGTGATGGCATTAATAAGAGCAGCAATGATAAGTATCGGCGAAAGTATGATGATGCCGATCATCGCACAGGCGATATCAAAGAATCGCTTCTGCACCCTTCCCCATCCATCAAGTGGCGTAGGACGCAGCTCCAAAACAGGGAATGCGCCCAAAAAACCAACCGTAACATTTGCTCGCTCGAGCTCCAACTCGTTTGGTATCACACGATAGTCAACATGGAGAATGCGGCACCATTCCAATAGTTCTCCCATGACTTCATTGTTGATATGACCAACTTGTATCACCTCATCTATCTCATGTTTCTTGATGACATCAGTGAGATCTGAGTAGCATCCCACAATCTTGGGATACTCTTTGGGCAGACTGCGGATGCTATCACCCAGTGTACCCATCACCTGGACTTTGGGGTCGGTCTTGAGCTCTGCAAATACATGAGACACCATCTCGGTGGTTCCCAACATAAGCACACGCCTTTTACCAATTCCACGCTTCATAAGAGCTCGCTCAAAAAGCTTTAAAAGAACCCGCTCAGTGCAGATAAATAAAAAGCCAAAGATCCAAGCATAAATCAGTACAAGGCGTGAAAAGAAAAAGTCATGCGTGAGATACAAGTACGACATGACCAAGAGGATCCACAAAGATATGACCACAAGTACACGCTTGATCTCCTTGCGCAATGCTGTAGTTTCTCTCAGAGAGTAGAGATTGAGACAGACCGCAGTAATGACAAAGATGATTAAGAATGGATACAATGAAGAGATGTAGTCCAAAAACGGAGGCAGATCGACCACGCGAAGCTGGACACCAGGAATCAGATCCGTCCGTGCACGCACAAAGTAGAGTACTACAAAAGCGAGAAATACCGCCAAGGTATCGAGCGGCAGCTTCACGACCCCGAAAAGGAGATGGACTTTTTTCATAGGCAAAAACTACCCCTACTATAGAGAAAATAAGGCCAAATACAAGTTAGAACCTTTTGTAATGCCTTATTGGTTCTTTCTTTCGAAAAAGCATCTTATCGTTGGAACGGTTCAAACATAGGTTAATTCAAGGCGCCAAATTCTGCCTGTCCGCCGTAGCCTTGGCGAAGGAGGAAGACGACTAAGGTGTAGTACATCTACATCGCAGGAGCGAAGAATGTAGGCAACGCCGAAGTAACCATGTTTCAACTGTTCCTTTACATTTGTTTGCCGGCGACAAGGCAATAAGCCGAGTTCTGTTGAAAATACGTTGGCGCGTATCTCATGACACACATCTATCTATGTATAGTTTGAAACTATCTCAGCGGTGAAGAGCTCTGGGTACGTACGGGTACGACATATGATTCCCATGCCCCACTTCACCTTGCACAAAAGAGGGTTTACCGTAGTCCCTTTGTCACCAAAGGGTACGATTCTTAGCAGTTTCCCACATAGAACCGCTTTTCACCTTTCTTCACTTGTTCCCTGAGATCCGGTTGAGTCCTAAGACCCGGTCTTTGGGAAATCTTTAAGACCGGGTCTTGAACCGGATTTCAGGGAACAAGGAATAGTATTGTCTCTGTGGCACTTTCCCTATCTCCTTACAGCCGCATATCTGTGAATATCCAGATTGAATATCATGTATATGCGTGTACTGCACAAGATGGTCGCCGTTAGCGACTCTTTTACCCGTACTGTGCTCGGACTTTCCTCTCGCACTGCTTTCAGTACGAGCGTGTATCTAGCCCCGTCGCACGTCGAACATACCAAGAAAGCATAGACAGCACAAGCAAAAATGGTTGGTAGAGCAAGCTCTACCAACCACCTGACTGCTACCCATCATACGGTGGTCAGCAGCAATTCGATATATTTGTCTTCATTATAGATTTTTGACTTTTGGGAAAAGCCATACGCACCCTTGATCCAGTTTCGGCAACCTGCTTCTCTGATCAAAGAATACTTGGCATTGCGCCCAATGTTCTCTGGGCTGAATTCGTAAAGCTTTGCTTTCCCACTTACATCTTTTGATCGAAGCCAATCAATGCAAGCAGGAGCATCAC
>CAYGIM010000159.1:0-2313 GCA_964349895.1 uncultured Candidatus Peribacteria bacterium
TAGACAGGTTTCGGTTGAGTCCGTAAATGTGGTCACGACAAAACCGAAGTATGCGTTTCGCAAAAAAGGCATTGCTGAGAAGAGACAAGCCGCCAAAAAGGCCTACGTCACGCTCAAGAAAGGAGAGAAACAGCTCGATATATTTACATCTGCAAAGTAAGCTGAGATAACGTATGGCAATCAAGTATCACAATCCGACAACACCAGGTCAGCGAGGTCACACCTCGATTGATTACAGTCATCTGACGACCAACAAGCCCGAGAAGTCTTTGGTCAAAGGAATGAAGCGTCATGCGGGAAGAAATTCACAGGGAAAGATCACGACCCGGCATCAGGGGGGTGGTTCCAAGAGACTGTATCGACAGATCGACTTCTCTCTCAAGACCGTTATTGGTATCCCGGGAGTTATCAAGACGATCGAGTATGATCCATTTCGTACCTCGTTTATCTCGCTTGTGTTTTTCAAGAATGGCAAGAAGGCATATATCCTGACACCAGATGGGATGAAGGTGGGTGATTCTATCATCACTGAGCCTAAGGCAAAGATCAAAGTGGGTAACCGTGTTCTTGTTTCTTCTGTTCCAGAAGGATACCAAGTACATAATGTAGAGCTTGCTCCTGGAAAAGGTGGACAGATCGTACGAAGTGCTGGATCGAGCGCAAAGATCGTATCGCAAGAAGGGGAACGGACGCAGATCATGCTTCCTTCTGGCGAGGTTCGATTGATACGTAAGGACTGCTACTGTACGATCGGTATCGTCAGCAATCTTGATCATATGAATGTAAAGATTGGTAAGGCCGGAAGAAGTAGGAACATGGGTATTCGCCCAACCGTCCGCGGTTCAGCCATGAATCCGGTAGACCATCCGCATGGTGGTGGTGAAGGACATCAGCCAATTGGTCTCAAGTCACCAAAGACTCCATGGGGTCGGGTTGCTCTTGGTCTCAAGACGCGCAAACGCAAGTATAGTGATCGCGATATTGTATCCAGAAAGAAAAAGAAGAAATAATAGCTCTATATTGTAACGTACGACCACCTTACTATGTCACGAAGTCTAAAAAAAGGACCTTATATCGATCCACGACTTGTTAAAAAAGTCGAGGTCCTCAACCTCACAGGAGAGAAGAAATTGATCAAGACCTGGTCACGCCCTTGCGTGGTATCACCAGAGTTTGTTGGTCATACCTTTGCGGTGCACAACGGGAGTAAGTTTATCCCGGTATATGTCACAGAGAACATGGTAGGACATCGTTTAGGTGAGTTTTCTCCAACACGTATCTTCAGAGGACATGGAGGAAAGCTTGCTAAGAAAGAATCTGGTAAGTAAGATGCATGTATTCAATTGACTAAATCGTATGAAAGCAATACTTCGATCAGCTAGGATAGCCCCCAAAAAGATGAATCTTGTTGCGGGCATGGTACGTAACAAGGATGTAGATAAAGCTCTCGCTTTTCTCTCGTTTACTCCCAAGAAAGGTGCACGCATCTTGTACAAGGTTATTGCATCAGCTGCAGCAAATGCCGCGAACAACAACCATGCAGATGCCTCAGCTTTGCTGATCACGTCCATCCTGGTTACACCAGGGCCTACGCTGAAGCGCTCACTGGCTGAGTCACGAGGTAGATCTCATCCGATCAGAAAGCGTACCTCACATGTTACGGTTGAGGTGGCACAGAAGAAAGCATAGAAGACAGATTTTATTTATATATATCACAAGACTATATGGGTCAGAAGGTAGATCCTCGTGGAATGAGAATTGGAATAAACAAGACCTGGACGTCAAGTTGGTATGCCAACAAGAAACAGCGTCCTAAGTTTTTGTTTGAAGATATGGCTATCCGCAAAGCGATACTCAAGATGCTGGGCAAGCAGGGTATTTCTCTTATCTCGATCGAGCGTTCTGCGAACAAGGTCGTGATCCATATTCACACCTCTAAGCCAGGAGTGATCATCGGTCGGGCGGGTGACAACATCCAGCGATTGCGTGATCATCTTTCCAAGACGTTTCAGACACATTTTTTGATCACGATCGAAGAGATCAAAGATCCCGACTTGGATGCTCGGCTGCAAGCACAGTCTATCGGGATGCAGGTAGAGAAGCGTATCCCTTACCGCAGAGCGGTCAAGGCGGTCCTCGCCAAGATCATGGAGTCAGGAGCCCGGGGGGCGAAGATCTTTGTTGCTGGACGTCTCAACGGAGCTGAGATCGCTCGTTCTGAGTACTTCAAGGATGGTAATATTCCTCTTCACACCTTTCGATCTGATATCGATTATGCGTTTGATCAGGCAAGTACTGCCTACGGTATTATCG
>CAYGIM010000160.1:0-2306 GCA_964349895.1 uncultured Candidatus Peribacteria bacterium
ACATCGACCGTATCGATACGCTCTGTCGTCTCCCAGATAGAGCGAGGATGTAGCGAGGTCATAAAGATCTCACTCGCGATCGTATCCATGTGCTTACGGATGATAGCCTCGATATTATTGAGTACACGAAGCCCGAGAGGAAGGTATGAGTAGGCACCGGCAACTTCTTGATGAATAAATCCTCCCTGGGTTAGCAATCGACCATTGACCGACTCGATCTCTTGATCGACGGTTCGTTTTGTCTTGATAAAGTGTGATGTAAATTTCATATGATGAATGTTTAATTGAATGTCATTGCGCAGTTAATAAAGCTTCCTGGATCCCCGATCAACTTCCTTTTTAACATAATGGACTAGTCGAGGATGACAGATTATAGGTATTCTATACAAATTTCTATTTTTTGAAATCGATACAGAATGGTATAGGTCAAGGAAGCAAGGATTGAGACGACTGAGGTGTAGGACTCTCTACATCGAAGGAGCGAAGACGCTGCTGACGAAGAGATATGCCGTTATGTATCGATTCCAACCCTATTGAGCGATGATGCGCGTCACCTGCCGTACCATCCTCCCCATCGCGCTCTCTTCTCCCAACAGCTCGACCCCAATCCGAGCTAGTGCAAGCGGTGTCACGTCTTGCTGGGTTGTAAGCGACTCGGTGGTATCTATGACACCACTGATATCTTGCGGGGTAATATAGGAGACTCGCGGGGCCTGGGGGAAAGGAAGATCCTGATACCAGTTGCTCTTGGAGAGATACGCCATGATGTCCGGCAGCATCGATCCACCACCACAAAGAAATATACGTGACGGCAACACGGTCAGATGTGTCAGATCTTTGAGCGCTACATATATACCACTTCCCCAGACCTCGAGCGCACCAGATACGATCTTTTGTACTTGCTGTGCCTCACGTGGTCCCAGCTCACCACGCGAGTACTCAAGCTTGAGCTGATCTGCTTCGTGAAACGAGATCCCAAGAGACTTGGCGATCCTCTGGCTGAAGATACGACCTCCGATACCCAGAATGCTCGTCCCCACTATGCCGCCGTGCTCCACCACCGCGACATCGGTTGTGCCTCCACCGATATCTAGGTAGATCGCAGCATAGTCACTTCCCGTCGCATCACCTAACACACGAGATACAGCATAGGGCTCTACGATGATCGAGAGAAGATGCTTATCGAGACTGGCAGCAATCGATCTCAAGCTACTGTAGTGTACAAGTGGAGCAAAGGCATTGAAAACACTAATCTCTAGATTGCGCCCCTGAAAACCGATCGGGTTGGACACGCGACTTCCATCTATACGCACATCGACTACAACCGTATTGAGAAGCTTTACCTCGATCTCACTGTATCCCGTCTCCATAGCCAGTTCGGATCTGACCTCTTGAAAAGCCTGCCACTGCAGCTTGTGGATGATCGTCTTCATCTCTTGTGGTGAGATCTTGGCATGTGCATCTTCTCTGATGTATGAGAAGTGTTCGACCTTGCCCTTGATGTGCTCGCCCGCGATACCGATCACGAGATCATCAGGGATACACTGCGCATCTTGGATAGCTTCTTCCACTACCTCATGGGCATTCTCTTCTACCTTCTCCACATCGAGGATCGTCCCCTTCTGCATGTCTGTTAGTCGTTGACGTTTCTTACCCGTGCCCAAGACAACGACATTGCCATCCTCGACACTACATACGAGCGCCTTCATATACTCAGTCCCGATATCCAAAACGAGGATCAGATCTGTCTGATCCTGAGTAATCTTCTTTTTTGGTCGAAGCCAAGAAGAAAGAAGACGAAAGGGAATGCTCAAAAATGTTAAACGGATCTTCATACCAGGTAATAAGGAAGCCTTTAATAATGATAATCCGAGCTTTTCATAATAGTGAAAGCTCGAAACAATTGCTCAAGAAAGATAACACGACACATAAGATGAGGAAAGGTTAAAGGGCTCAAAGAAACGAGGTATTCTGCGCGTTTATAGAGCTGTTCACCAAGTCCAAATGTTCCTCCGATGATCCACGTCATGTGACTTCCTTGATCGACTTCGATCTCGAGGAGCTTGGCAAACGCCGGTGAGTCATATGTCGTGCCATGCTCTGACAAGAGAAATACCTTATCTGTATCATCGATATGTTTGAGAATTGACCGAGCTTCCTCTTCCAACCGCTTTTCTTTGGGCAAACTGCTATCCGCTTCTTTACACTCGATCCACGTGACCTTGGTGTACTTCGAGAGATACGTCTCATACTGAGCGATGGCCTCCCCTATCCAGTCTTGTTTTACTTTGCCTACACAAATTATC
>CAYGIM010000161.1:0-2286 GCA_964349895.1 uncultured Candidatus Peribacteria bacterium
GTGTTCTTCTATGAGAGGATCTATAGTGTTGCGTACAGTCTCAATGATGTTCTCCAATACTTCTTTAATCAAGCGAGTCACCTGCATCACTTTTTGCAAGTGCTTATGCTCTAGCTCAAATTGCTCTATAACTAATGGCATGTTCTCTGCAGTTAATTCTATCTGTTCAAGAGATTCACTCACGACATCAGATGAAACATCAGCAACAAAAGTATCGCTTGGTATCTCAGGTAATATTGAAAGCTCTAGTCCATAGTCAACCATCTTTTCTTTTCTATCTTTGAGTACAATCATGAGCTTCTCTTTTAATTCTAACAATTGCTTATGTGTTGCATATGACTCTCGTCTTCCCTCGGCATGCTTAGACAAAACTTGAGCAAATCTCTTCATCAACACAAAGTTGCCTATCTCTGCTTCCACGAGCATTCTTATGAGATCCTCTCGATCCTCTATATTTTCGGCCGGTGTGAGATCTTCCATACTGTATAGCCCTATTTGGAATACGGTATCACTCATAGCACATATCATCTGATTGTAAATGTTGGAAGAAAGGTACACAAAAAAAGCAGCACCGATCAAAGATCGATGCTGCGGTAGCCACAGGGACTACCTATTGGATCACATGAACTTTACCGCTGCTGGTATTATCATACCATGCGGCATACAGCTTGGATCCATCTGCACTCATGTCCATTCCTCGCCAGCTACTAGGAGCCAAATCGTCCACGGGATTACCGAGAACAGTTCTATTGGCAACGTCAATTTGTGTAATGACACCGCCCGTCGAACTACCGACATAGGCTCTGAGCGAATCAGGTGAGATCTGCACACCCCAGGGGGATGCGCCGACAGACAGAGTACTTGCGACAGTATTGGTGTTTGTATTGATCACACTGATCGTGCTATCTCCTTGATTGGCAACGATCAGCGTATTCCCGTCTTGAGAAACAGCAATCTCCTTCGGCGAAGTGCCAATAGAGATTGTGGTGATTACAGACATCGATCCCGAAAGATCAATGACCTTCACACCACCTGCAGTCACAGCATAGGCTCTCGAGCCATCCGGGTGGATGGCCAGATCACCGGTAGCAGAGCCGAGAGCGACGGTGCCGACGACAGACCCGGGTGAACTGCTCAGATCAACCTTCTTCTAGGACTGATCCGAATTCTCCAGAACGTAGCCAATCAAACCACTCGGGTCGATTGCTACAGATGTCGGCGCAGTAAAACCAGGAATGATCCCATCAATCACATTAGGACAGGTGAAGCGAACAACTTGGTTGTTGTTCACTAGAAGACCTCCATCCACACGAGGTGAGAGGGCAATATCGACAGCCGTCGTAGGACCGGCTGAAACATTGACCACACCAGCGTTAGACAATGGAGACAAGACCTTGAACTCAGCTCTTCTGTTGGCATTGGAAATCGACCCAATGCGATTGAAGGCTTCGTTCAAAACCACATCAAATACCTGTGAACCCAACGTAGGCGAGTAAAGATCGGGGTTGCTAACCGTGAACCCGGTAAGATGACCAGGGCCGCTGTTAGCCGTGAAGCTAGCAGTGGAGACTCCCTTTCCGCTAAGCGTCTTGACCGAGATCGGACCGGACGCAGCTCCTGCGGGAACCCGGACAACCAGTTCGGTCGCCGAAGCCCGAAGAACGGTAGGAAAGAAACTCGGCCCTGAAAAAATAACGACATTCTGACTCGGTACGGGGCTAAAGTTAGCCCCATATATATGGATAATCCCTCCAGTGAAACCAGATCGCGGACTAAAAGTCAGCGTCGAATCAAAGGCTGGGGACATCGTCGAGAAATTCACATTTGCAGACGAGGAGTTTGATGCCACACCAGTAAGGTATGCTTCCTTATTCGCAGTAGTGTCTTGCACAATCAGATTCCATGCCCCGGTGGTAACACCAGGTACAGAAAAGGGTTGGCTTGTTCCGGATGCCGTGGTACTTTGAGATGTGCTTGCAGGGTCACGAACCGTGATCTCCAAGCTATTAGAAACATTAGTGCCAGCAATTGAACCGCTGACTGTATTCCCCGTTCCAAAGGGAGTCAGCGTTGCCGGTAGGTTTATTGTCGTTCCGGGATTCGGATTCGTAGTCCGAATTGCCTGGGCGACAGAAGCAGGATCCAAGTTTGTCCCATGTACTCCGCTAGAGCTAACCAGCGTTTCCAACGCGGACAGGCTCATTTGTGCTGCGAGGAACTTGTCGCTATCAGAACCCGCAAGAAGCTGGCTCACTACGCGTCCCACCAAGGTGGTATCATAGCTGA
>CAYGIM010000162.1:0-2254 GCA_964349895.1 uncultured Candidatus Peribacteria bacterium
TCGTATGCCTTTTTAACTGAATCAGGTGAAAAATCTGCCATGGGTGGTTTGATAAGGGCAATCTTGCTGTGGTATTATAGCTTGATACATACAAACACCAAAAAACATGATTGAAACACAAGCAAATCCCATCGTCTCAAGTTACCTCAAGAAAGCTGAAGCAGAGAAGAACCAGAAGCATTTTAGCAAAGCAATCAAGCTTTGTGAGATGGCGCTTATGGAGGATTTGCATTGCCACAATGCGTATGAGGAGATTGCTGATAACTATATCAACCTCAATCATGTAAATAGAGCGACGAAGGCTGCTAAGCGAGCTCTCGAGCTCAACCCTGAGAGCGCAAATGCGTATTTCCTCCTAGGATTCATCGCGATCAAAGAATACGCATGGAAAAAAGCGATCATGTATCTCGAAGAGTCCAACCGACTCCTCCCAAACCACTCTGAGATCCTTCGTAACCTCGGATGGGCAGTATACAATGCTGTGGACCAGAGGAGAGGTTTAGGACTGCTAGAGCGAGCTATTGCCCTGGCTCCTCAAGATACATTTATCCACTTTGATCTGGCGATCTGCTATATCAATGAAAAAGAGTTCGATAAGGCGATCGTAATCTTTGAGAAGGTTATCACGCTTGAGCCAGAGAACGACAAGGCCAAGCAATATCTCCACATCGCTCAATCACTCAAAAATCGCCAAGTAGCTTAGATGTCGAAACCCGGTTTCGACATCTAAGTGAAGTGAAATCAAAACTAAGTTTTGATTTTTTTGTTTACCAGACATGAGTATAGTCTTTTCTCACCTGGTCCCATTCTTTTGACAAAATAGATCAATGGTATATCAATATAGCCTGTTAACGTTTTGTATATGGGTTTGTTTGGGGTTTCAAAAGCTACGTCGTCGAAGGAACATACCTTTTCGCCTTTAGATCAGAGCAAGGGTGGTGTATTTGGTGGGCTCACACGGACTGTCCATAGTCTTCAAAAGCGCTTTGGAAAAGCAACCGAGACTGTACTCAAGGAGCATCCAAGAAAGATTATTACCCCTCCGCCGCCCAGGGTTCCTGAGCCAGTCATACTAGGATCAAGGCCTATAATAGCAGAAGAGATCCATCCTATGGATATTCCTGGGTCTCCTGAGCAACGACTCGCGTTGTATCAGGAGTTTGGCTTTCTCCCAGCGCATATACCTCTTTTGATTCCAGATCATGACGGAAGTCTCGAGTTGTATACGGTGGGAAGCTTGATAGCATCTGCCAAGCCTAGTCATGGCACACCTTTTAAGCAAAAGCTGCTTCAGCATATTATCGGCCCTGTGGTGCCTCTGGTCGCTATGGATCCATCTTCTGAAAGAGCGCTTAGGTTGAAGCATGATTTGGGATGTACTGGCATAGACTTCTTGACACTTTATAAGCGCCATGAAGAGTTTAGAAGTTCCTATGTGGATAGCCATCACCCTGGGAATCATCTCACATCCTATGATCATTTAGCTCTGAGTTATAAGGAGCACCAGGCGTACGCACTTGGCAACGAGAAAGAGTTTTCCAGTTTATACAATGTCCTTTCATCGTACGCCATACATCCAGACGATAAGATCGTGGAGTTGGCAAGACTTCGAGAAGAACTTGCTGATGATTATGAGTTTCAGCGTCTTTGGCGTACCTATACAGAGAACAAAGGTTATTTGGAATATGGAAGTAGACATGTCGACCTCGACCCATATCGGCATTCTGCGCCATCCGGGGAGATCTGTGAGGTTAGCAATGATGCTTCGCATACTACAAAAAGGACAATAGAGCGAAATAACCACCAATCAATCCGACGCGTCGTGACGCATGCAGCGTCATCTATAGCTCTTTTACTCGGTATGACTACTTCTCAGCCTACGGTAGTAATTCCTGCTTCTCATACAGCGGCTGATTCTATAACACTCAAACAAGCGCCTTCAACAGTCGAACCTGCCGTGCAAAGTACACATATGAAGGCCAAAGAAAACATGAAGACACTGTTTGGAAGTAATTCATCCATTCAAAACTGGATCTTTGCGGCAGCGGAGGGAGTAGAGGCGAAAGAAAATGCTTTGATGAAACAAGCACATAGTGTTTTGTCTATCCTCAAGTCCCATGGGGGCATTTCTCTGAAAAGACTCCAGACATTGGCACTTGACGCGTCAGCACATAAGCAATCATTTGACCAGTTTCTTCGCGGGCTTATCACTCTACCTCAGGTTCAGGGGAATGGTTTTTCACAGAACTATCTT
>CAYGIM010000163.1:0-2254 GCA_964349895.1 uncultured Candidatus Peribacteria bacterium
ACAGTCGAGCGTGTAAAGTTTGAGGCACCAGCCCAGCTGATCGATGCTCTGATGGCTGGTCGAGTAGATATGACATCTCCGAGTGGCGCTATGGGAATCACCGGAATTGCCGACTTCAAGACTCCCGGCAAGATCAAGATATACGTAGCAACCGGTGGAGATGATACAGTTGCAAACGACAGCCTACTCGTGTCATCCGGCAGTACGATCAGCTCCATCCAAGATCTCAAAGGCAAGAAGCTCGGAGTATTAGCCGGCATCCAGTGGAAGACCATCGCCAGTAACATCCTGGCAAAGAACGGATTGAGCATAACCAATGTAACCCTCGTAGAGCTCGCCCCAGCAGTGCAAGCGCCATCTCTCGCATCTGGGGCTATAGATGCTCTTCTAGCAATCGAGCCCATGCCTACCATTGTACAAGCGAAGGGAATTGGGAAAATCCTTCTCAAAGCACCAACTCTTGCTATCGCTGATCCATTTTATCCAGGAGCCGGAGCCATACGTGTCGAGTTTGCACAAAAGAATCCAAAGACAACAGCCTTGATCATGGAGATACTTGCACGATCTATCCGAGAGATACGAGCAAATCCAACTGCTGCCAAGCAGTACTACAAAGGCTACACTCCGCTAGATGACACTTTGATATCAAAAGCACCCGTAATGCTCTTTACCATGTACGACGAGCTCACAGCAAAAGACCTAGCAGCGATTCAAACCTTCTATGATATGTTTACTACTGCCAAGGTCGTAGACGGGACTATCAGCATCAAAAGCCTCCTCTATGGTGACCCGGACAAGAAGTATTGAAATCGCCTACAAAAAGCATATAATCCAGCCATAGTTTTTATAAAACGTACATGAGAGTAGCATCAAATGCAGGAGAGCCGCCAATTGTCCACCAAGGCTATAAGCCACAGCTTACTAAGCAAGAAGAGCTTGAGATTGAACTAGACGATCTCAAAAAACAGGAAGATAAATGGGAAAACTTAGCAAGAAAAGCAAACCCTGCAAATAAAGAAGGAGCAGTGAACCACTTAGAACAAATACGGCAAGAGATGAAGAGTATTAGTGATAAGATCCACCAGCAATCCTCTCTCCCAAACCACGCTGAGTCAAATTAGTACGGTATGTACAAAAAAAGATCGCTGAGGCGATCTTTTTTGTTATGTCCTAGTTAAAAGTTAATGTAACCAAATACCAGTCATAACCATACATGCTCTGGGTTATCACATGCGAAGAAGCTCCTAGGTGGTGACAGATATCCAGCAACTTTTGTAAATCGGCGAATGATGCCCAAGAAATCAAAAGTGAGCCGCCTTTTCTCACATAATGCTTTGCTTGTGATACGAGTTTCTCGATACCGATCAGCGTGTGACCATCTTCTATCTTCCAAAGTTCATCACGTATGGGCATGTTTGCAAAGATGACGTCAAACTCACCCTCTACCCTTTCAAACAAATCTGATTGGACAACGCGTACCTTTTCCTCCAAATGTAGTCGTTCGACGTTCTCGATTGTGTTTTGGATCGCAAGGTCTGAAATATCTGCCGCAATAACTTCTGATGCACCATGTAGTGCTGCTGATATCGCCAATACTCCAGCACCACATCCCATATCAAGCACACGCTTCCCTTCTAAAACAGGTAGATGCTGTAAGATCAGCTGAGTGGAATAGCTCAATGCAGCAGGATCTGGGGTAAACACTCCATCATGGATTGTGAGACTCACTCCAGCTTCAAGCTCGTACGTATGAGTAGGATGCTTCAGCAATGCATCCCAAGTCCTTTGCTTTTTCTCTACGACAAGCAACTTCTGATTAATAGTAAATGTGCCTGAACGAATACTCTCTGAAAGATACCTAACTACTGCTGTCTTGTGCTCCAAGTATTCTGTCGGGTATTTATCAAATGAAAGCTTAAGAGTCTCATACAATTCATCATAGTCTGTGAAGGTAATTGTTGTCGGTATTGAAATCTCTTTTAGCTCATAATCTTTGAGCAATACATGCACTTCATCATACGTAAAAACAACATCTTCACCAATCAGATCTGCAAAGAACTCTTTTAAAGGCCCATAATCCCCATCTCTTCCATTTACGACAAAGATAGCAGTACCTTTATCCGTAAGACTATGTATGATCTTTTGGACGGCACGTGCTTTGTCGTGAAAATAGTAAATTACATGGGAAGCGATGATGCAATCAAAGGTTTCCGTAAGCTCGGCTTTCTCCCAGTCTTCTTGTATGTAGGTGACC
>CAYGIM010000164.1:0-2220 GCA_964349895.1 uncultured Candidatus Peribacteria bacterium
GTGTAGGTTGTCCACTATCATCGTGCGCAGGACTGTTTGTTGATGGGGGAGTAGAAATTGGCTCTTTGGTTTCTGCCGCTGGGGTTTGGATGGTTTTGGGAGCACCGGTTGAGCATGCTGCGAGGAAAACAGACGAAAGTAGTACAAGAGAAAAAACATATAGACGTTTCATAGATACAAATATTCATAGGTAAAAAAATGTTATTCGTGAGCAATAACACAACAACTACTTCGTATCTGATCCTAGCGAATAATGCGAATTGATGAGATCTGCTGATAGAACACCGATGGCGTCTGTAATAGGGCTGTTTTGTCTGGAGACTTAGGCCCGTTTCTCGGTGGAACGGTAGATCTACCTCCCCAGAAGAAAGCTATGGAAGTTTGTTTGACGCTGGTTGCTGAGAGTAGCTTTCTACCATGATCGGATGTGACAGATATTCTGTCGGCTACAGGCGCCGATACGATACAATCAGACGGCGTTGCCCTGTCTGTCTGTGCAATTGATAAAGGCGATGCACTGTCTATAGATTGGTGACTGTCATCATGAAAGGCAAGGCTACATTGCAATGTCCCGAAGAACATTGATATGATGATAGCGACAACCGAACTGCGGATGCAAAATAGATACATAAGTACAAGCATTCTAGTTTACAATTTTCCGTATGTCAATTACATGATGTAGTGGATACTCACAACCAACTATGCCGCTTTTTAAGAATCTTGTCAGACCGTCTTACATCTGTCTTACACTTGGAGTGACCCTGTTTTTGTTTGGGTTGCAGTATTGGTTGATGGCCTCTTTGCCGGGGTATAGAGATCTTTCTTGCGACATAGGCGCCAATCTAACACTGATCAATCTGCTATTTGCATTCCTGACGAGTGTTCTGTTGGGAGTCATGCTTAGTGGAATCGTTATGCTTATTCGGTCACGCATGATGCTCCAATCACTCGCCATAGATTCACCTATAGGTATTGCTTCACTCTTTACAA
Organism: uncultured Candidatus Peribacteria bacterium; assembly: GCA_964349895.1. Classification (GTDB taxonomy): domain Bacteria; phylum Patescibacteriota; class Gracilibacteria; order CAYGIM01; family CAYGIM01; genus CAYGIM01. The sequence goes on from CAYGIM010000164.1 coordinate 991, forward strand.
TGCTCATCTCAGTTTGTACGGTATGCGTGCTGCCTTTTATCTTTCTACTTGGTATTACTATCAGTCTTGAGTTTGTTACTTTCTACAATATCTATATCAAGATAGGCGGTGTCTTTCTGCTTTCTGGTGGTCTCTTTCTTATCAACCGGCAGTTGCATACAGGTTGTACATTGTGTCAGATTGGTAGGAAGAGTAGCTAGGTTATTCATACGTATCTAGCACGTTTGACCGCACCTTTACAATGCTGGCTATGTATGGGCAAAGGTATCGTATCGGTTTATAATCAAATCGTAATGATATAGGGAGGTTATACGTTTGCCTATCATGGAAGGATTTCATCTCATAATCGGAACTACATATGAGAAGAAATATATGGTTGTTGGTAAGCGTTTTGGTACTCTTGGGCTCAGGGATATCTTATGCGCTTGCGGCGTTTTCGGATATCACGAGTAGCCCTTACAAGCAGGCTATTGAGGGTTTGGCAGCAAAGGGGATTGTGAAGGGATATTCTGATGGTACATTTCGTCCAGATGCCACGCTTAACCGTGCTGAATTATTGACCATTACCGAGCGTGCGAAGAAGTCAAATACGCAGCTATCTCAGGCGTCATGTTTTCCTGATGTACAGAAGGGGAACTGGTTTACACCTTTTGTTTGCTCAGCTTTTAAGGAGAGTATTGTGGCAGGGTACCCTGATGGCAAGTTCCATCCGTTGGATTCGGTTACACTGGCTGCTGCCGCAAAGATCGCAGTGAAGACATTTGACGTGCCCATGGCGAGTCCTGAGTTTGATCAGGCGTGGTACGTGCCTTATATGGAGGCCTTAAGCAAAAAAGGATATCTGACCTCAGGCATGCAGATGCCTGCTCACATACTTACGCGTGGTGAAGTTGCAGAGATCTTGTGGCGGTTACTTCAGAACTATGGCACAGAACAGAGTGATACCAGTACAGATCCACTTACTGAGGCTCGTGGGTTAGTTCTTCCTGCCCAGGTTGTGCTTGATGTGCCGTTTACCTCACAGGCGCCACTCAAGAACTGGGACTCGCCGTATGATGAGGCGTGTGAAGAAGCTTCGATCTTGATGGTCGAGGCGTATCTGGATCAAACAGTTTTGACTGCAGCAAAAGCAAACACAGGTATCCTAGAGGCTACGGCGTGGCTTGATCGTAACGCATATCCTGTCGATATCACGATTCCCCAAGCGAAAGAGTTTGTAGAGTCGTACTA
>CAYGIM010000165.1:0-2207 GCA_964349895.1 uncultured Candidatus Peribacteria bacterium
ATCCAGTAGGGGCGATGCTGTGAAAGCTGCACATTTCTTCGTTGCCTGCGTCATTCGCTCATCGCTGTAGGTCACACTACAGCTTCTTCGTCTCATTCCTTGGCGCCTTGAACTGCGCTACCTTTTACAGCATCGAAGAGATAGATGCAGTTATCAGTACACGCCTAATACATTTTATGTCTAGTCTAATAAGAAGCATCAAGAGGCTCACATTTTGTATAATATACTGATGTTTCGACTCAGATAATATTTATGCACTACACAAAACACAAAAACCTTATCACGACGTTGATCCTTTCGGTCTTTGCCTTTGCACAGCTAGCTTCGCTTGTGCCAGCACATGCGGAGGATACGATCCTGCATGCAATCGCAATCGGAGGAACTACTAAGCGACTTGAGCTCGTTGCTCCTACCAAGGCTGCAGTAGATGAGGATGTCAGTATCACGCTGCGAGCAATTGCCGAGGATGGTACGGTCGATCGTGATTACAAAGGTACGGTCGTGTTTAGTGTGATCGGTGACCCAAATGCTTCGTTTCCTTTGAAGAACTCAGCAGATGGGTATACGTTTACAGGTCAGGATCAAGGTGAACATGTGTTCTCCAAAGCATTTCGTTTCTCCAAGGCAGGAACTGTGACGGTTGCGGCAGAAGATATCAACGATCTGACACTCAAAGCTACTACTCCTATCACGGTCAGTGGAAGTGGAAAGAACAGTCAGATAGAGATCCTTACCCCTCAAAAAGACTCAATACTTACCTCAAAAGATGTGCTGATGAGTGGTAGTGCCCCAGCAGGTAGCAAGGTTGAGATCCATGAAAGTTCCAACAATGTGCTTCTCGGGGAAGGTACTACTGATACGACCGGAGGATTTTCTCTGGAGGTAAAGAGCCTTAGTGAAGGTGCCCATACGATCAAGGCCAAGGCTCTCGATAGCGACGGTACCGTGATTGGTGAATCACAAGATGTTGCATTTACCGTACGTACTACTGAGCCGCAGGCAAAGGAGATCCGTTTCCTGCCAAGTAGCCAGGTCCCACCAAAGACAGAGGTCACGGTAGAAGTCGATGCTGATGCAAACCTTTCTCGTGTACGACTTACATTTCTGGAGGACAGTGTCGCGCTTACGCAGCTCACCGACAAGCCAGGCACGTATCGCGGAACCTTTACAGCACCAGCAGATGAAGGAGAGTACGATGTACGTATCCGCCTCGAAGACTCATTTGGTAACACAGGTGTGAAGCTGCTCGAAAAAGCACTCAATGTAAAAGGAAAGAAGATAACGCTTACCAAGAAGATCTTTACTATAGACCGCGATGGTGCCGATATGACGGTTGCATGGGAATATACAGGAGATGTTGAAGAGATCGAGCAGTACGAGATACGTTATGGTCTCGATGAGCTGTCTCTGAGCGAGTCAGTCAAGGCATCACGTAACAGTAAGACGCAATTGCTTTCCAAGCTAGAAGCTACCAAGCCATACTTCGTAACTCTTATTCTTCTCGATAAGAATGGTCTTGAGCTGACACGTACTGAGGTTCGAAAGGTCTTACCGGTTACGCGTATTGATGGCTTCGTGGTCAAGCAAGGATCACAAGCAAGCGTGATTGCCTCATGGAAAAAGGTAGAGGTGCCACAAGTCGCATCACTGAGAATCTTTTACGGAAAAGACCCCCAGGTTTTGGTCGATTCTGCAAGTATTGATTCACTCACTGCGGTGGAAGCTGAGCTCAAGAACTTGGATCAAGCCGGCTATACCTTTCAGCTCGTAGGATTTGATTCTTCTGCAAATATTATCGCCAAGAGTATCAAGCAAACATTGGAGGTAAAGAAGCGCGATGCATTCTTTGATCTTGCCGGTGTCGGGTCTACTGGGCGTGTGACTCTGAGCTGGTCGGATCTAGGGGATAGCAATATCGACACGTATATGATCCTGTTTGGTAAAACTGCATCAAACAGATCTGAGAAGGTGAAGACCAAGAAGCATAGTGAGATTACCAAGAGTGGTAAGACGAGCTGGTATGTGCCTGATCTGATCGATGGGCTTACCTATGATTTCGAGGTACTCGCACTGGATGCTACGGGTAAAGAGCTCTATCGCTCAAAGGTCGTAGCTGCGAGAGCAGGGGAGCCAGGAGCATTTTATGCTGGTGTTGGTGGTGATGAGGCATGTGACGATTTCCAAGTGACACAAGTGCGTGTATCTGC
>CAYGIM010000166.1:0-2159 GCA_964349895.1 uncultured Candidatus Peribacteria bacterium
TTCTTGTACCATCGGAGCTTTTTGTCGGGGCTGTCGACTGAGATCTCGATAGCTATCAGATCGACTCGCCACGGCATGTGCTCAAGGTGGTTTTTCAAAAGATAGAAGTGAACCGACTTCATGAGATGAGCCATCTTGGAAGTTGTCATCCCCTCTTCTGGCGTGTATGCGCCGCCCGCTCTACGCGTCTTTACCTCTATAAAGACGATCTCGTTCTTATCTTTCGCAATAATATCGATCTCACCCCAGTGAAAATGAGCATTCTGGTCCAAGATAAGGTAACCCTCTTTCTTTACATGGGATAAAGCCATGCTTTCTCCTTCTTGTCCTAGGCTCTTGTTACTCATGGTTTAAGGTTGGAAGGCTATAGAACTATGATACAATACCAGCGTTATTTGGGAAACACCCTGGGAACACACATATGAAAGCCAACTCCCTTCGCAATTTCAGCATCTTGCTCATCCCCTTTGTGGCCTTCCTTTTGGGCTTCACGATCGGCTATCAGCAGGGACAGACCAAGCAAAGCTTTGCCTATGGCTGGAAAGCGCCTATTGATAAGATTCTCTCGCAAACAGGAACGCACTCCGGTGAGCTCAATCTCGACCCACTGTACAAGGTATGGAACTTGGTACAGACCAAATACATAGATAGTGACGCGATCGATAGCCAAGCAGTAGTCTATGGTGCGATCAAAGGCCTCACGCACTCGCTGGGTGATCCATATACGTACTTCATGGACCCGAAAGACAGTAGAGAGTTCAACCAACAGCTCAATGGCGACATGGAAGGTATTGGTGCGGAGATCACGGTCAAAGATGGCATGGTCGTCATCGTCTCCCCTCTCAAGAACTCTCCCGCAGAAAAAGCTGGGCTCAAGCCACAAGACATCGTGGTAAAGATCGATGGTGAGGTCCTCATCAATCCGACGCTGGTCGAAGCTGTCCAAAAGATCCGCGGTAAAAAAGGTACTGTCGTAACCCTGACGATTGCTCGCGAAAAAGAAGAGAACCCGATCGAGGTAAAGATCACACGTGATGAGATCAAAGTACCAAGTGTCGAGTGGAAAGTAATGGACAAGTCGATCGCCTATATCGCTATCAACCAGTTTGGTGACACGACGACCGAGGAGTTCTCCAAAGCGCTCGATGATGTTCTTGCAAAGCCAAAGACCGGACTCATCCTCGACCTCCGCATGAACGGTGGTGGATATCTCGACGCAGCTGTAGACATCATTTCTCAGTTTGTACCGAGTGGAGTCGCTACCACGATCGAATACCGAGACAAAGAAGACAATGAGACCAAATACGTTACCGGCAGCCCACGCGATGCGAGCATACCTATCGTAGTATTGATCAATAAAGGAAGCGCTTCGGCTTCTGAGATTGTTGCGGGCGCACTCAAGGATCAGAAGCGTGCATACCTGATCGGTGAGAAGTCATTTGGAAAAGGTAGTGTCCAAGAACTCGAGCCACTGTCCGACGGTTCAAGCCTTCGCGTCACGACAGCTAAGTGGTACACACCAAACCATGTCAACATAGACCACAATGGTATCACACCAGATCTTGTCATCGAGAATGCAGAAGACAGCAAGATCGGTGATGTACAAAAAGACCTCCAACTCAAGGAGGCCATGAACTATCTAGGGCGGCGTTAGCCATGTCATTGCGAGGAGTGTACTCGCGACGTGGCAATCCACGTATTAGTTCCGTCATCCTCGGCTAGTCAATTATGTTCAAAAGGAAGTTGATCGGGGATCCAGTTTCTCAATGTAAGATTTCTTTCTGGATCCCGGATCACGGTTGAATACAACCTGTCCGGGATGACGCAACAAAAATGTTCTTACTTTTTCTTCTTTGGTTTGGCAAAGAGAAACACCTCTGCTTTTTGCTTGATAGTCTTTGCCTTAACGATCAATGTCTGACCGAGTACTTTGAGCTTACTATTTTTCGTTTTCCGCACTCGATCAAGTGCCTGCTGCAAACCTATCTCCAAGTGGTTTAGCTCAGGTATCGTAAGATTTGGCTTCCCAAGACGTTTAGAAATATCACTAAACTCTTTAGCTAGTCGCTTATTGATCTCCAAGTTGAGACGCTCTTGCTCAGCTGCTGCTTTTGCTTGGTGGTCAGGAATAAGCCTCGTCCTATCAGAGTACTCTATTC
>CAYGIM010000167.1:0-2159 GCA_964349895.1 uncultured Candidatus Peribacteria bacterium
CTTGTATATACGTCCCCATAAAGAGTACAATATCTAGGTATATATTGAGCTTTTTCTATGAATCAATCCTGTGCTTTGCCTAGTTTTCAAAATCAGTTCAAGGTCTCTGTCATCGGAGCTGGAAACGTAGGAGCTACTGCAGCATATGCTATGCTGCTTGATGGTACTCCCAGCGAGCTTGCTATCGTAGACTACTCAAAAGAAAAAGCTGAGGGATTGCTTCTAGACTTTGAGCACTCACTACCTTTTGTCCCATACACAAAGCTCCGCGCAGGGAGCGACTATAGCCTAGCCAAAGACTCTCATCTTATCGTAGTGACAGCAGGAGCAAGACAGGCTGATGGCGAGACAAGACTCCAGCTCATCGAGAAGAATCGGGAGATATTTAAAAGCATTATTCCCAAGCTTGCCGAAGTAGCACCGAATGCGATCCTTCTTATCATATCAAACCCTGCAGATGTTCTGACGTATGAAGCCTACAAGCTTTCGGGATTTCCTCGTAACCGAGTATTTGGTAGTGGTACTATGCTGGATACCGCACGATTCCGTTTTCATATATCAGAGTCGTTGTGCCTGAGTCCCAAGAGTATTGAGGCGTATGTATTGGGTGAGCATGGGGACAGCTCGTTTCCAGTCTGGAGCAGTGCAAACGTGGCTGGTAAGGGACTCTTTGACTTTCCGGGGTTTACCAAGGAAGTGGCAGATAGCTGTTTTGAGAAGACTCAGACTGCTGCAGCACGGATCATCCATGATATGGGGTTCACATGCTACTCTATCGGCACGGTGATACGCGATATCATGCTGCATATATTTGATCACTCCCGGATCGTCTTACCGCTTTCGGTCATAACTGAAGGGGAGTACGGACTGAGCGATGTAGCTCTCAGCTTGCCTTGTGTACTGGATAGTACAGGTATTGCAGAAGTTCTCGAGGTGCCTATGAATGAGAAAGAGATGGCACAGTTGCAGAAGTCTGCGGAGATACTAAAGGAGTATTTAAAGTAAGATGCATCGTCATCCCGGAGTACTCATCCGGGATCCAGAAAAGTAAACCAAAAGAAAACTTAATAGAACTTAGATGGAACTGGATTCCCGCCTACCGGGAATGACATACATTAGGTTCTGTGTTTGAAAGTCTATTAATATTAACAGGAAGCATGAAGCGATGAATACTGGATTGCCGCGCAGTAGCTCGCAATGACATACAAAACGCTCGCCTTAGGCGAGCGTTTTGTATGTAGCTATATCCTCGTTGTCTCCAATATCTCCAGTATCTGCTCTATACTGAGCCTCTCTTGCTTCATACTATCTCGATCGCGCAGTGTCATCGTACCGTCTGTGAGTGTGTCGTGGTCGATGGTGATACAGTACGGTGTACCGATCTCATCTTGTCTGCGGTAGCGCTTACCGATAGAACCAGACTCGTCGTACTCGCACATAAACTTCTTAGCGAGAGTCTCATAGACCTCTTGGGCTTTTTCTCCCATACCGTCTTTTTTCATAAGCGGTAACACTGCGCACTTGATAGGTGCTAGGCGCTTGTCGATACCAAGTACGATACGTGTATCGCTCTTGCCTTCTTCATCTTTGAGCTCTTCTTCTCTATAGCTGTGATCGATAAACATGAGAGTAAGACGGGCCAGACCAGCAGATGTTTCCATGATGTGTGGTACGTACTTCTCGTTTCTCTCTTGGTCGTTGTACTCGAGGTTTGTACCAGAAAACTTCATGTGTTGAGACAGATCCCAGTCGCCCCGGGCGTGTATACCCTCAACCTCTTTGAATCCTCCAAGGCATGAGAAGTTGTACTCTACGTCGTACGCCTCACTCGCATAGTGCGCGAGCTTGGTATGCTTGTACCAGCGGATCTTGTCAGCTGCGATACCGTAGTCGAGATACCAGTTCCATCGCTCACCTTTCCAGTACTCATACTTCTCGGTCATCACACTTGGGTGGAGGAAGTACTGCATCTCCATCTGCTCAAACTCGCGTGTGCGAAATACAAACTGTCGAGCTACAATCTCGTTGCGAAATGCCTTACCAATCTGAGCGATACCAAATGGCAGCTTTACACGTGTAGTATCTACGATGTTTTTGAAGTTGAGGTAGATTCCTCCGCAGGTCTCAGGTCGTAGGTAAACAACAGTATCTTCTGATAG
>CAYGIM010000168.1:0-2140 GCA_964349895.1 uncultured Candidatus Peribacteria bacterium
AGGTTTTGGTAAAAAGGCTATGACAGAGATTCGAGCAGCTCTTGAGAAGAAAGGATTGAAGTTACTCGGCGACGATTAAGCGATATATTTAGTAAAACCCAGATCCCGTGAGACATCGTATAAAAAAAGTTAAGTTTGGTGGTCGCGACATGGACCACAATAAGGCGTTGATGAGAAATCTCTTCACCTCATTGGTGTTGCATGATCAGATCAAGACCACAGAGAAGAAGGCCAAGCTTCTGGCATCTCTTGCCAACAGTGTGATCTCGCGAGCACGCGACAAGGATCTGATGAACGCGATCCGTTATGTGGACCAGTATGTATTTACCAAGGAAGCAAACAAGCGTTTCTTCTCTGATGTGCTTCCACGTCTCAAAGATCAGAGCACGGGGTATGTACGTATTGTGCGCCTTGGCAACCGGATGGGTGACAACGCAAAGCTTGTACATGTAGAGTTTGTATCATAAAAGAATAGGTATCATATGACGACGCAGAATTGGTTTATCATCGATGTAAAAGGAAAGACCCTCGGCCGGGCGGCTTCGCAGGTAGCATTTATGCTTCGCGGAAAAAACAAGCCGACCTTTGCTCCGCATGTAGCAAACAGTGATTGCTATATCATCATCAATGCAAAGGATATCGTGGTGACGGGCAACAAGCTGGATCAAAAAGAGTACATCTCACACTCAGGGTTTATGGGTGGTATCAAGAGACTTCAGCTCAAGAAGGCGATGGAGACAAAGCCAGAGTGGGTATTTACGGAAGCGGTGAAGGGGATGCTACCAAAGAACAAGCTACAGGATATATTTCTCAAGCAATTGCGCGTATTTGCTGCGGAGGAGCACACACATAGTGCGCAGAAGCCTCAAGTAGTAACGATAAACTAATAACTAACCGACTGAGCTTTTATGGCGAACGATACATACATTTACAGCGTAGGAAAAAGAAAGACTTCGGTTGCAACCGTGCGTTTTTATCAAGGAGATCCGACAGGGGATATCACGGTAAATGATATGCCGATGAAGGAGTATCTTGATAAGGATGCACTTCTCGAGGATACAGTTACATTTCCTCTGCGTATCGCAGAAAAGATGAAAGCTGGACGATTCTCCGTAAAAGTAGCTGGAGGTGGACGTCAGGCCCAGGCTATGGCTATCCGTTATGGTCTTGCACGCGTTCTGGTGAAGGCCTTTCCAGAGGTCAAGCCACAGCTCAAAATCTACAGCTTGCTTACATGCGATGCACGTAAGGTCGAGCGAAAGAAGCCAGGTTTGCTCAAGGCGCGCCGTTCTCCACAATGGTCAAAGCGTTAAGGATCCTTCGCAATCTGTTTCGTCATTGCGAGTACCCGACTGTGTCCGTCCGAAGTTTCTAACGAAGGCGGAAGCAATCCATCTTCCGTTTACTCAGTGTTGGATTGGAAAAGAAAATGCCCACTGTACAGTGGGTATTTTCTTTTTGTAAAACTGCGGTAGGTTGTATCCGTAGTAACTCGGCAAAATATATGTATCGACTCGCAGATATCAACTTTCCAGATAAGGAGTATCTCAAAGGACTTATTCGCCATCAAGAAGAAAAGATGGCTGCTTCTCGAGACGACGGGGATTGGATTCTCGCTCTTACGGGTATATCTCTTAACTGGGTGGGGGATTATCTGAGTGATACAAACGTAGCATGGAGCTATGAGGAGCTCACCATAGATCGGCTCTGGCTTACGGGCACACAGCCCGAGTGGAACCGCGTCGTGATAGACCAGTGTGAGCGTTCAGCCGTGAAGCTTTGTGAGTTGATGCTGACAGATGACTCTATAAAGGATCTGTTCTCTACCGCAGAGTACATAGATCTTCCTATCCTGGTCCGCTATGAAGATGATAAGTACAAGGTACTAGACGGTATGCATCGCACCATAGCGGCCATTCGCGATGGGCACCGGGTCATGCGAGCGTACGTTGCGCGCTTAACGACCGAACCACACCCTTACTGCGAAGCACACGTGGTCTATGATCTCCTACGCGCCTATATGCGTGGTATGAATAGAGACCGAGAGGGATTGGTTCAGGCACTGCTCTTTCTCAAGAGAAGCTTTGGCAATGTCGAGTCTCTTTTGCGGGAACGCTTCAATAGCTCGTGGGTCATGGAC
>CAYGIM010000169.1:0-2124 GCA_964349895.1 uncultured Candidatus Peribacteria bacterium
TGAAAGGCTCGATACCATGAAGTCGTTTTTCGTGAACATCATCAAGAAACGACACTTTGAAGTATTTAAAGCTCTCGACAATGTTTCCTTTGAGGTGAAAAAGGGCGAGTTCTTTGCTATTATTGGAGCCAATGGATCAGGAAAATCTACTCTTCTGAAGGTCCTGGCAAAGATTTACACAGCAGACACAGGATCACTCCATATAGCAGGCGAACTTTCACCATTTTTGGAGCTGGGCATTGGGTTCAATCATGAGCTATCAGGACGAGACAACATATATCTCAACGGGATTCTTCTAGGAATGTCGAGAAAAAGTATCGAAGAGAAGTTCGATGACATTGTTGAGTTCTCTGGTGTTACTCGTTTTATAGACCAAAGACTGAAAAACTATTCGTCTGGTATGCAAGTACGGCTCGCTTTTTCCATCGCAATTCATGCCAACAAAGATATTCTGCTCATGGATGAGGTATTGGCAGTAGGTGATAACGATTTTCAAAAGAAATGCCTACAAGAGTTTGCCCGCTACAAACGAGAAAACAAAACCGTCATACTTGTCACTCATGATACAGACGCAGTAATGCGCTACTGCGATCGTGCTCTGCTCATGCAAGAAGGAAAGGTATTTATGATAGATGAGCCAGCGACTGTAATCAATGAGTATCTTTACCAAGGAAGCTCACACAATAAAGATCTTGTTGATTTCATAAAAGAAGCTCATGTTCAAATGCCTTCAATTGCCGCAAACTGGACGTCAATTCCCTATCACAAACTCGTAGGAAAGCTAGATGCTGCGGCGTTACGCCTGAACTATACATTGGATATCGAGAGATCAGAGCTGAAGATATCGATTCTCATCTTTGCAAAGCGCGCCATAAAGGAAGGAATATTTGGTGTGTTGATTACGAACTCTGCGGGAAGTGCTATCACTTCACAGAATACACTTATGCGTGGCCTAAAGGATGTCACCTTTTCTCCTGGATACAATATAGTAGAATGTACCGTGCAACTCCCTCGCTTAGAGCAGGAGAATCACTTCTTAACACTGGGAATTGGAGAAGGTACCCACATAGAAAACCATGAACGTCAATGTTGGGCCTGCAATGTCATACACCTAGATCTAAAGGATATAAAGACCATGCGGCAAGACCTTTCACGAAATCCTGATACCATCTTAGCAAATTTCAATCTTACGCACCCGACCTCATATGACACCGAACAAACAAAACGTGTGGAACATACGCGATCCCAAGTTTGAGTCTGATAGGATTAACCCGTGGCTCAAAACATCCCCGTGGTCAGGACACAGAAGTTTTGCGTATGATTTGTTGGCATTTGTTCAGCCAGCCCGGGTCCTAGAATTAGGAACTCATTATGGTGCTTCTTTTTTTGCTTTTTGCCAAAGTGCAAAAGATCTTGGTCTTACCACTAAGATAGTAGGAATCGATTCATGGGAAGGTGATATCCACGCAGGATTCTACGGTGAGGAGGTATGGGAGTCAGTTCAAGCGATAAAGAGTACGTGTTTTACCAATATAGATGCCTTGTGTATACGAAAGCTGTTTAATGATGCATTGCCTGACGTTGAAGATAACAGTGTCGATATACTGCATATTGACGGTCTTCATACGTATGAGGCCGTATCTCATGATTACAAAAGTTGGCTGCCGAAGTTGGCGGATGATGGTATTGTTCTGTTCCATGATGTAGGAAAAGAAACAGGTTATGGTTCTCATGAGTTTTGGAAAGAGATTAGCAAGGATCTGCCGCATTATACGTTTGAGCATAGTTGGGGTCTCGGTGTATTGTTTCCTAAAGGGGCACGCTGGTATGACCAAATGGAAGCCTAAAACATGCAAGATAAGCTTTTTATCTATCAGTATAAAGCTCAATATGAACTAGCACACCAAGGCAACATTGATAAAGAAGCTCTTATCATAGAAAAGAGCGAGGGGATAACCGCCATGGAAAAGATGATTCAGGAGCGAGATGAGATAACTGAAGGACAAAAGAAGCTCATAGAGGAGCGTTTAGGGGCTATGAAAGAAATGGAGGCTATGATTCAGGCTCGAGACACAATGGTAGAAAGCCAGAAAGCACTGATAGAAGATAGACTTCGGTCTATAG
>CAYGIM010000170.1:0-981 GCA_964349895.1 uncultured Candidatus Peribacteria bacterium
CTTCAAAGGTGATATCTCCCGACTCAAGAAGGATACTGTACAGAGGAGCCTGAACATCCTCCATCGCCTGCTTGATCGTCGTGAGTAACGCCTGCTTGTTTTCTTCTCGTTGCTCACTCGTCTTTCTGAGCTCAAGTGTCCTGTGTACAACTGACTTGTTTTCAAATCGTTCACAGTATGTGCCAAAGGTAGACAGAAAGGTATTGAGCTTAGCGATAGGAAGACTACGCCTGTCGGCCAGAAAGCGTATAAACCCAAGAACTACTTCCTCGGCTTCATCGAGCAGACCAAGCGAAGCAAGAACCTTATCCACAACCAGTGGCGAAGTATTGCCAATATTCAAATATCCCTCGAGTGACTTCACGAGACTCTCCACAATCTCTGGTCGTATGATGACATCTCTCTGTATTGCCTCCGAGATCTGAGATATCAGCTGGACCCCATAGGCTTGATCTCGAGTGTTCATAGTTCGCCCGCTCGAGATCCATTCCGGCAAGGTATATCCTTCAGCTACGTTCATATGGCAATACGTGTAAATGTAGACGTGATATACAATATATGAGGTCTTCAGTCAATAGGCTATAGGGTGTGAATAGAGCCGTGCATATTTGTCATCGTCGATTTTTCTTATACACTCAGTATAGTTTTCAATCTCAGCCATATGCCTGATAGCAACCTAGGAAGATCCGAGATCAGTATCTACACCGCACCAAATGGCAAAGCGGAGCTCAAGGTGACTCTTCGTGGTGATACCGTATGGCTCAACCAGAAACAGATGTCTGAGCTCTTTGAGAAGGACTCCGACACCGTAGGACGGCATATATCCAACATATATAAGACAGACGAGCTCGAAGAGCCTGCAACTACCGAGCATTTTACGGTAGTTCAGAAGGAAGGAAGCAGAACAGTGCAAAGAAACGTCAAATTCTACAGTCTAGACATGATTATAGCAGTAGGATACAGGGTAAACTCCAAGCGGGG
>CAYGIM010000170.1:991-2123 GCA_964349895.1 uncultured Candidatus Peribacteria bacterium
GGGCTATACGATCAACCAAAAGCGCTTGCTTGAGCAGCAAGGCAACAGACTCAAGAACCTTGAGGCTGCATTAAATCTCCTGGCACAAGTGCCGAAGAATATGCGGCTGGCCCAAAACGCCTCAGAAGGCATCATAGAGCTCATCAGCAACTACGCACAGACCTGGCTGATGCTGGAGAGCTTTGACGAGGACAACCTCCCACAGCCCAAGTTACACGAGGATACTGACTATGTACTCAGCTACGAAGAAGCGAGAGAGCTGATAGACACGCTCAAGAGCCAGCTGATAAAAAAGAAGGAAGCCTGGGCACTCTTTGGTATCGAGCGAGGCAATGGACTCAAGCAACTCATCGGTGCTATCTACCAGACATATGATCACTCAGACCTCTATCCTACCGTAGAAGAAAAAGCCGCACACCTGCTCTACTTCGTGATCAAGGATCATCCATTTACCGATGGCAACAAACGCATCGCCTGCTTTCTCTTTCTTACATTTCTTCTCAAGCACAAGCTCATCCATCCCAGCATCCCTCGCCAGTACCTGCACGAAGACACAATGGTAGCGCTAGCTCTACTCATAGCTGAAAGCAATCCAAACCAAAAAGAGACGCTCACGTCTCTCGTGCTCAACTTCATCCACACAAGAACACGGGGATAGCTAACGTATGTCATCCAACCTTCGTATGCTCCGTCATTCCGGAGTACTCATCCGGAATCCAGAAAGAAAAACAAAAAGAAACCTTAACAAACAATGATAGAACTGGATTCTATCCTCGTACTCGCAATGACATACAAATATCACGCACACAAAAAAACGTAGCGAGGGCCTGGTGGCGCTCACTACGAAACTGAATTTAGAGTACCTCGTGGTACTGCTGCTCGACATTGAGTATCTATTTTTATTTTTCGATAGGCATTCCTCCTTTCATTCGAAAATGAATCCCTATCATTGTTAACTAAACAAAGGCCACAGATTGTCAGCAAGGCTCAAAGCCAACATGTCACCAGCATTTGCGCCGCTGACATTCAGGCATCATCGACTTTGGTATCACCATCGCCGGCAGTGCCATCATCACCGAGATCTTCATCTTCGGGGTCGCCGTCGCCAGGTTCGGCATAGGCACCATCATCA
>CAYGIM010000171.1:0-1388 GCA_964349895.1 uncultured Candidatus Peribacteria bacterium
CTTTAAACCATTTCTTCAGGTCGCTATTGGTTCGCTTTGTTTGGCATATGGCGGCAGTACCGTTGTCGAAAGTGCTACAAGTATTGCGGTCCATGCCGGGATGAGTGATTCTGTCATCGGTCTTACAATCCTAGCGCTTGGTACTTCTTTGCCTGAGCTTGCGACATCTGTCGTCGCTGCGTACAAAAACAATGTCTCTTTGGCGCTGGGAAATGTCGTCGGCTCAAATGTTATCAACCTTACACTTGTTTTGGGTATAAGCTCATTTATTACTGATCTGCGTTTTTCACAGCAGCTCCTGCAAGACTTGTTTGTGGTAATTCTCGTGAGTGTGTTGTTGTTTTTGTGTATGTTTGTTGGGAAACGGTATGAGCTGAAGCGGTGGCAGGGAGGTGTCTTTGTTGCTCTCTATGTGATCTATATTGGTACACTCTTTTTCCGTATCTCCTAGAGCATGCATGGGAGTCGTCCTTAGCATAGCGTGTGTCAATTTAGATAGGTGTCATGCTCTTGCATTGGACCTAAAACTAGGGGAGTATGGGCAGAGCTCGTGCGACCTTTCATCTATACATCTTGTGGTCTTCGGGTATCTCCAGTCTATGATATTTGTTAACTAAAATATCCATATGAGTAAAGATATCGTTTTGCGCAAATCGATCACGATCGATACCACAGCACAGAAGGTATGGAATGCTTTGACAGATCCAGACATGATCAAGCAGTATCTCTTCGGAACCAGTGCTGTCTCTGACTGGCAAGTAGGGAGCCCTATCCTTTTTAAAGGCGTATGGAAGGGGTCAGAATACACGGATAAAGGTATCATCCTCAAGTACGACGTCGCGAAGACGTTTGAGTACAGCTACTATAGCAGCTTCTCTGGTCTTCCCGATGAGCCAGGGAATTATTCGATCATATCATTTCAGCTTTCTCCCGAGGGAAAAGGATCTACACTTCTCAGTCTGACACAGCGCAATTTCTCTTCGGACAAGATGTATGAGGATTGCGACAAAAACTGGGCCGTTGTGCTCAAGAAGATGAAGGGACTTTTGGAGACGTAATACTTCTCATAATTATATGGGCCAAGCTAAGGGTGCTTGCGAGAGCGCTCTTCTTGACTTTGATATCTGAAATGCTATCTTTGCGCATCATTGACTCAGGGTTGGTGATTAAAACTTGAAAGAGAGGGAATGGACGTTGGAACACGCTTACATGTCACTTGGCATACTTGCTGCGGAACTACATATCATTGCATATGTAACTTACAATGTGCAGGCAACGAAAGGTACTTCTGCGCCCAACGCTACAAGCTGGCTCATCTGGGCTATTCTCGCTAGCATGAATGCATGTACGTACAGCTCTGTCACAGGTGATGTGTATAGTGCTTTGCA
>CAYGIM010000171.1:1398-2110 GCA_964349895.1 uncultured Candidatus Peribacteria bacterium
GATTATGCTAGCATGATCATCTTGATTGCTTTCGTAGTTTCATTCCGGCCAACTTTGCGTGGTGTCATCCAGGACCCAACCAAAGAGTCGCCTCCGGCATGGATTGTTTGGACTCTTGCTTGTCTCGTGACACTTGTGAATGTGCTCCTCCAAGGGAAAGGTGTATACGCAATTATCTCCCCGGTCGTGTTCACATTCCTGCATGCTTGGGTGGGATGGTTGTCTAGATCCAAGCGAATACAAAAACACTTTGCTCTCGCGTTTGAGAATACGGAGCATCATTGACCAAGCCTGCCGAGCAATCGGCCAGGCTTTTCTTTTGCCTAGGTTGAAACCTGATATAGTTAGATATGTAATTACGCCCTATGTACAAGCACATTGATCTCGTCGAGTGGTCGGAGATGGTTGCTAAGCCTGACTGGTATTTTGATTTCATGCCGCGGTACAAAGCCCTTGTGAAACAAGGCGAGGAAGAGGGGAAAGATATCGCGGATGAGATCAAAGAAGAGTTGTATCAGTTTTTTGAAGAGCGGCTTCGCGATGGAAGCGTGGCACTAGGTATAGTAGGCGAGGACTGGGATCGTGAACGTAGAGCCATCGGCACGATCATCATCCATCATACCAAAAACAAACCAGGTATTACCTGGGAACGGTTGAGCGCTATGCACTTGGTGCGCCTCTATGCGACATACTATGCCTCACCTCACTATAG
>CAYGIM010000172.1:0-2091 GCA_964349895.1 uncultured Candidatus Peribacteria bacterium
TGAGTCTCTACGCGGATTACGACATGGGCGATGTCGTCTTGTGCGATGCGTTGACTGATTACGCTTGGGTTACTTTGGAAGAGTCCAAGAACTACGAGCTGATCGAGGGAATATACGACGAGCTCGAGATGCTGGATAAGAAGCTCAAAGGGGAGACGGTGGAGGGGATAAAGTTTTGATGTCATTGCGAGGAGTGTACACATGACGTGGCAATCCAGTTGCTAAGAATACTGGTCGTATATTTCAGAGATGCCATATAAACTTCATTCGCGAGAGTACTCCAGAGAGTTAATCCTGTTTACTGTTTTCATAGCTGGATTGCCACGCAGTAGCTCGCAATGACATCGTCCGAAGGACGATGAACCTACATCCCCAACATGATGCGGATATCAGGGTCGATCATGTCTGGGTTCCAGACTGGCTCCCAGACGACCTCTACCGTACAGGGCTTTCCGCCGGTGATAGCTTTCATCTCCTCTTCCACACGGCCGATAAGCTCAGGTCCAGCAGGGCATGCCATAGAAGTGAGTGACATCATGACATGGGACTTATCTTCACCTATCTCTACTGTATAGATCAGACCAAGGTCAACGATCCCGACGCCTATCTCTGGATCTTCTACTGTATTAAGTATTTCCCAGTAGCCTTCGGTGCGAGCTTCTTTTGGAGTTGGTTGGATGGGGGGCATAGGATGTTTAATGAATGTCATTGCGAGCTATGAGTATTTCGAATAGTGTGGTAATCCAGGTATCTTTTTTAGGATTTCTGGATCCCGGATCGCGTCAGAGTACTGACTTGTCCGGGATGACGGATATAATTGTTTTAATTGGCAAGCGCATTCTTGACCGCAGCGAGTCCGAGTAGTGAGCACTTTACACGGCCAGGGCTGATGGGTACATGGAGGAGGTCATCTATATAAGCTTTATCGAGAGCAGTAACCTCTGAGATGTTTTTGCCGAGCACCTCATCGGTAAGCATCGACATACTGGCTTGAGATATCGCGCAGCCACTACCGATAAACGCTATGTCTTTTATCGTTTCATCCTCGACCAAGAGCTCTACCGTGATCTTGTCTCCGCACTGAGAATTATACTCGGTAAATGTGTTTGTGACATGCTCAAGATGCCCAGTGTGACTCGGGTTTTTGTAGTGGTACAGTATGTTTTCTGAGTATAAATCCATAGTATGGATGAGCTCTGAAAAATGCACATTTCTTTGTCAACTTCGCGATTCGCTCCTCGACGTAGGGATTACTACGCCTGCGTCGTCTCATCGCTTGTTTCCTCGAACTGTACTATTTTTGAGGACTCATATATAGGCTATTAATATTATGTGGCTCATGTATGAAATATCTCGTATGCTTTTTTGAGTGCAGCAATTGCTCGGTCGATCTCGTCAAATGTGTTGTACCAAAAAAGACTGATGCGCGCCAGGGCATTTACGCCTAGCTCACCTAGGAGTGGCTCAGCACAGTGATGACCACTGCGGATCGCTATACCGAAGTTGTTGAGAATACTCGCTATATCGTGTGGATGAACGTCGTCCATGGTAAAGGAAAGGATAGAGCTACTAGAGAAACCCCCTGTACCCCCCTTATCAAGGGGACCTCCAGAAGATACGAATAGTTTGATGAATGGCATTGTGGAAAGCTTTTCGTATGTATATTCACTTAGTTTCTTTTCATAAGCACTCAGCTCGGCTCTATCGCATGAATCATAAAAATCTATAGCTGCTCCTAAGCCCACAACCCCTTCTATGTTTGGCGTACCGGCCTCGAACTTGTGCGGTATGTCCGCATACAGCGTGTGTTCAAAAGACACGGTCTTGATCATGTCGCCACCAAAGAGAAAAGGAGGCATTTCATTGAGTTGTTCGTTTTTTCCCACCAGTACTCCTACACCGCTTGGTCCGAGCATCTTGTGTGAAGAGAAGACGAGGAAGTCACAGCCAAGCTTATAGAAGTCTACTTCTTTGTGGACGATGTATTGGGATGCGTCGAGAAGGGTGGTGATTTTGTTTCCAATCTTGTCTGGATCCCCGATCGCGGCAGAGTACTCCCTTGTCGAGGATGACGGAGTGAAAGCTCGAGCA
>CAYGIM010000173.1:0-2062 GCA_964349895.1 uncultured Candidatus Peribacteria bacterium
TGCTTGGGGCTGCCCAAGATAATTCTTTCAGGAGATCTGGATAGGTGTGTTGCAAAAGAACGTATCGTTCAGACAAAGTTTACAACCACAGTGCTGTTTATTCAGCCAGAGATTTCTTTGGGGTATGAGTTACCTATACTTGAGAAGTATGTCGGGTATATGTGGAGTAAAGAAACAAAAGGGAAGGTTACTATAGGACTTGAATAGATATTTGTCTGTCATTCGCGTGAAGACGGGGACAGGAAAGTATGTCATTGCGAGTACTCGTGGCAATCCAGTCTTTTACTTTTCTGGATCCCAGATGAGTACTCTGGGATGACGAAACATTAAAGCCGTTGCGTACATGAAAATAAGGGCTGCCGTGAAACACGGCGCCCCTTTAGCTGTTTGATATCGGTATCTATTTCAGAGGAGTGTAAGGGAGGAGCTCATGCTCCACAATGCGAGCTGGATTGCGCTCGAGCTCGATGTCCAGGTACTTAAATGTCCTGCGGGACTGTTCGATGATCTGCTCCGCAACCCAGGTTGGATAAAGGTACGTAGAAACATCCCTACCTTTATCATGATCCCAAAAAGGTGTATCCATTCCGGCTGGCGATGCAACCATAACCTTGCCCAGGCCGTAGTCGGGACCGATGCAGCGACCGAACATTAGCCTGCCCGCCATCCCAGAGGAGTAGAATGGTTCAAACTCTCGGGCTTTTCGGGCAGAGGTCGATGCAATGATGATGACCTTGAGCTTCTTTTCTTTGCCCAGTCTCACCTTGAGGTTCTTTACCAGCAGATGAGGGGCATTCATATTCACATTGTTCATCCGGAGAACGTCATGGTCGACCGTGTTCTCGACGTGACCCGGTTGATAGAAGCCTGCCGAGTAGACAAGCGTGTTAATCTCCGGCAGAGAGTTCAGCAACGTGTCTACCTGACGGATCAGGGTGTTGCCGTCATGATCGATCTTGAACTTGTGATAGGTCATGCCCTGTTCTGTGAACAGGAACTCATCTCTGGCTCCCGTGACATGCACCGTGGCGCTCATATCCCGGTACTTGCGCGCAAGCTCAAGGCCTAGGCCGGAGCTTCCACCAACCACCAGGATATTCTTATCCAGTTTCTTTTCGTTCATATATCGCCCTCGATTCTTTTATTTGAAATTTAGCGGATAAAAGATACCAGATCTTCATATTTCCACAAACTTGCATATACAAGGTACTCGTATATAATCCCGTGCGATTTTACTTTTGTACCCCTAACTATGGCTACTTTCGAAGAATTGAAGGCGTTTGAAGGTTTAGACGCCATAACGGTCACAGTTAACCTGCAGAGGTTGCAGAAAGAGGGCGGCGATATCACTGATATCGCGAGAACGAGCCAAGAGGTAAGCGGTGTTGTTCGAGTGGTACAAGGAGCTCTCGTCAGGCTCTTGGGACATAATCTAGATGTTCACACAGCTACAGGCGGTAGTATAATAATCACGAATAATCAAGGCCATATGGCTTTTGGGACAGGCTACTCGTATGTAGCTCAGGTAGATAAGAATGGCGAGACGGTTTGGGAGAATAGAGATAACTCGTATATAACGCAATAATCTATGGTGCTACTAGGTAAACAGCTCACAGTAGTCGGGCAAGTATCTGATAAGCAGAAAGAGGAGATCAGTTGGAAGAACCAGCTTGCTGTTGGTAGCAGATACAGACCTGAGTATAAGGATGCTGGAGATGGTAACACTCACATACTGTTTCAATTTGATAATCATTCAAATAATCACGCAAGTAGGGAGGCAGACATCAAAAAAGTGAAAGAGGACATGACAAATGCATTAACGTTGCTCGGATTTACAGTACTTGGTAAGTAGTGTTCTTGAGAGATTGCACATACAAACTTCTGATATATCGTACAAGCAGTCTATAATCTTCCCTCAAGTATGAGTAGTAGATTGATCCTTCATCACTGTGCAAAGAGAATTGCTCCTCAGACTCTCGAGTTTGTGATGGAGTTGTTTGAGCAGCTGGATTGTATACAAGCTTACTGGCAACCAGGCGCGAGGTGGGCTATGAGCGAGCAG
>CAYGIM010000174.1:0-2062 GCA_964349895.1 uncultured Candidatus Peribacteria bacterium
GTATTAGTATGCCAGATATCGACTCTGATTTCGCCGATGTAAAACGCGGAGAGGTCTTGGAGTACCTCCGCAATAAGTATGGTCATGATCGCGTTGCCGGTGTTGCGACATTTGGAACTCTTGGAGCAAAGCAGTCGATCAAAGACGTAGGAAAGGTCTTGGGCTTTACCTTTCAAGACATGGACAAGATCGCGAAGACCATCCCAGAGCGTCCGGGTATGACTATCGCGCTTGCGATGGAAGAGTCACCCGATTTCCGTGGACTCTATGAAGGCAACAAAGAGTACACGAAGCTCATAGATATCGCGAAGCAACTAGAAGGTGCTGTGCGCCACGTCTCCGTACATGCCTGTGCCTTTGTGATCGCACCCGATGCACTGACGAAGTATAGCGCGATACAACATCCACCAAAGGACAAAGAGAGCGTGATCACACAACTCTCGATGAAGCCGATCGAAGAAGTAGGCTTGGTAAAGATGGATCTTCTCGGTCTTAAAAATCTCACACTCATCCAAGAAGCAGTGGAGCTTATACGTATGCGTCACGACATCTCGATACCGATCGACACTCCGCCACTGGACGATGAGTTAACCTACAAGCTCTTTGCAAGAGGAGACACGACAGGAGTGTTTCAGTTTGAATCTGCCGGTATGAAGAAGTGCCTCCGATCACTCAAGCCAGAAGAGTTTGAGGATCTGATAGCGATGGTGGCCATGTACCGCCCAGGTCCGATGAAGTTTATCCCCGAGTATATCGATGTGAAGCACGGCAGAAAGAAACTCAAGTTTCCGCATCCGCTCCTCGAACCGGTTCTGCGTGTGACGAATGGTATCGCGATCTATCAAGAGCAGATCTTGGAGATGGTACAGCGCTATGCTGGATTTAGTCTTGGTGAGGCCGACCTGCTCAGGCGTGCCATCGGAAAAAAGATTCACAAAGAGATCATGGAGCAAAAAGAGGTCTTTATCCGCAAGTCCCAAGAACAGGGACACACCGAGGCTGAAGCGCGGTTTATGTACGAAGAGGTGATCCAGCCTTTTGCAGACTATGGATTCAACAAGTCACATGCGGCGTGCTATGCCTTCTTGGCTTTTCAGACAGGATATCTCAAGGCCCATTATCCTACCGAGTTTATGGCCGCTCTTCTTACCGTAGATGAAGAGACGCCTGACCGCGTGATCATCAATATCGAAGAGTGTGAAAAGATGAAGATCAGCATCCTTTCGCCTGACATCAATGAGTCGTTTGTGCACTTCACAGTTACCAACGAGAAAGAGATCCGCTTCGGCCTCCTTGCTATCAAAGGCCTTGGCAAAGATATCGTAGAAGCGATCATCGAGGAGCGCAGACAACAGGGACTCTTTGTATCCCTCGAAGACTTTATCGAGAGAATGCCGCAAAACTGTATCAACAAAAAGGTGATGGAGTCACTCAGTCAGAGTGGGGGATTTGATCGCTTCGGAGATCGCAAAGCTCTGATGGATAGCATCGATGCTATGCTGCTCTACAAGAAGATGGCCGCAAAGTCCGCCAATAGCAACCAAGGCTCGCTCTTTGGTGAAAGCCTTGGTGACAAGCCAGACAAGATCACGCTGCCAAATGTGACATTTGCCAATGATCTGGAGCGCTTGCTTAGTGAGAAAAAAGTTCTTGGCCTGTATGTTTCGGGACACCCGCTCAAAAACCTCTATAAGTACATCAAGAAGAAAGCTGTTCTGATCAACAGCATCGGCGAGAAGCAGCATGGAAAGAGTATCTTGCTTGCTGGTATCATCTCCCAGTACTCTCGTTTTTACACAAAGAAAAAAGAAGCTATGGTGAGCTTTCATCTGGAGGATGGCACGAGCGTACTTCCGTGTGTGATCTTTCCGAGATCGCTCAACAACATAAAAGTAGAGTTCGGAGAAAACGATATCGTGCTCTTGAAAGTAACGGTAAGCCTGCGAGACGACACCCTCCAGTGTAGTGTCGATGAGCTCAAGAAGATCAACTTTGTCAGCATGGTAGAAAATGCCAAAGCAGATGGTCTGTATGGGCCGCCGCCCATCAAAGAAATCATAGA
>CAYGIM010000175.1:0-2059 GCA_964349895.1 uncultured Candidatus Peribacteria bacterium
GCATTATACTCACTGTCTGCACTCTATCGAGCTTTTGGGAGAGATACTGTCCCTTCCCGCGTTCTTTCCCGTCTGTCATTGCGAGTACCCGAAGCAATCCAGGAAGATATTCAGAAAAGATGGATTGCCACGTCGAGTACTCCTCGCAATGACATAGCAGATCTGTATCTCCAAAAAGCCCTCAACTCTTCCTGGCTCTATCGTTTCTGCCCATTCGTCCGGTATGTCGCAGTAGCCAACACCGTCGCCTTTGAGACGGCCTCCGATGGGAGTGATATCGATCTCTTTATCATCGTGAAAAAGGGTCACATCCACCTTGCGCGCTTGTTTCTTTTTTTTCTCACACACATCTTGGGCATCCGACGACACGGCAAAAAGATTGCAGGCCGACTATGCCTGAGCTTTTTCATGGACGACGATCCTACGACCTGGGACTTCTCTGTGATCGCTCTCTCCGGCGGTGACCCCTATCTCGCATGGTGGCTTGCAACGCTTATACCCCTCTATGATCCACGAGATCTTCATTCGGAATTGCTTAAGACAAATAGTGAATGGTTAAAGCGTGAAGTTGGATACGAAGTTCCCGTCATCCCGGACAAGGACGTACTCGGCCGCGATCCGGGATCCAGAATAAAAAACCAAAAAGAAACGTTTTTTAAGTCCCTCCTCGAATGGTTCTTCGTAACCTCCCTCGGCCACTTTCTCGAGTCTCTAGCCAACAAGATCATCCTCTCTCGCGCACACAAAAAGATGTCACGTCTTACGAGCAATACTGGTACGATCATCTCTGACACTATCCTCAAGTTCCACGATGTGGACAGGAGAGAGGAGATACGAGAGAAGTATGAGGCAAGCTTAGAAAAAGTCTGATGCACGAGATATCGCGACTGTGCTCATTGTTTCATTATCATAGTTGTCGATATGTGAGGCTATGCACAAAAATACGATGATGCTTCCTTTTACGGCGAACCACATGCGAGGCCACTGATTGGGCCGTAGGTTTGATCTCGGTATCACAAGCTCCACCTTCCAAAGTGCCCAGATATCGTTTTGGGTTACTCTGTGTAGTTTTGCGGGGGCTATGACTTGAGCTGGTTCGGTTGGATGAAATTGTTTTTGGCAAAGCAACTCCATGGATGCGAATCCTTGTTTGAGCGAAGGGAATCGTTTCTCAAGATCTTTTATCTCTTTCTCGATTCCGGGGTGATAGAAAAACTCAATCATAGATCGGAGAAGTCGGTATCTCTGTAATGAGCTAATTCATATGCAATCTCGTGCTTTAGTTCTGTTCCGACATACGGAGCTTCTAGATGGCTCAGCTCTTCGAGCTGCTTTCCTGTGAGGTGCCCGTATTTGAGAATGATACGATCTAGCATATCCATCTCGTCATCGTTAAATACAGCGTAATCGTGCTTAACTAAACACGTGTATATTTCCGTAGGATTGTAACCCTCGCGCTCTTTCACTTGGGAGATGTTGAGCTCGTGGTTATTTACCATCTCTTGTGTGATCTCGTCTAATTCTTGAGGCATTGGTCCCATAGGCCATGCTTCATATATTACCCCCGTGATTGATTGCTCTGATTTCTCATACATATCGAAGTCGGCAAAATACAGAAGCTTTGCGAGCTTCTTTTTACCATGCAATTCACCGCCTAGAGCTAGGCATAGGTACATGATTGCATTCTTGTATTTAGCTTTGTTGAGATTCATAGTTGATTTATATCTTTGATGGTAGCAAAGATACGTTCATGAAACAAGTCCATCTTTTTTGGTACAAAAAATAGGCCGGACGCAGAGAGTAACTCTTAGCGCCGGCCTATAGACCTCATGGTCAGATGTGTATTGACTTCTGTTTAGCTCAGCAAGAACTCCTCGATAAACCGAGCCTGGACCATATAGCTATAGTCCACGTTGTGCCTTTTGGCAAAACCGTGACCTTCGTCCTGCCCGACCAGGTACCAGACAGTGTTTTGTCCCTGGTTGCTTACCGCTCGGACGATTTGCTCGGCCTCGCTCAGCGGAACGCGCGGGTCATTTGCACCCTGGATCACCAAGAG
>CAYGIM010000176.1:0-2019 GCA_964349895.1 uncultured Candidatus Peribacteria bacterium
GTATGTAAAGATCTGTCATTGCGAGCTACTGCGTGGCAATCCAGGAAGCTTAGATACTTGGTATGAACCGCCGCATAGCACTGGATTGCTTCGAATACTCGCAATGACAAATATTCATTATTATTTAGACCTCTAGAGTAAGCGGCTTTGCGAATCGACAGATTCCAGCCCGAGGTGGTTGTACGCATTTGGAGTGGCCATGCGTCCCCTGGCTGTGCGCTCGAGAAAGCCAAGCTGTATCAGATATGGCTCATACACATCCTCAATAGTTCCCATCTCTTCTCCTGTAGCCGCCGCGAGGGTGTTGAGGCCTACCGGGCCGCCGCCAAACTTACGTATCAAGGTGTCAAGGAGGGAGAGATCTGCTTGATCGAGTCCAAGTGTGTCGACACCAAAGAGCTCAAGGGCTTCTGCTGCTATGGTACTTGTGACGGTAGAGATATCCTTCATCAGCGCATAGTCGCGCAAACGTTTCAGCAGCCTATTGGCAATCCTGGGGGTACGTCTTGCGCGAAGCGAGAGCATGTGTCCAGCCTCATCTTCCATATTTACACCTAGGATAGTAGCAGATCTCCGTAGGATAGATCCGATCTCTTCTGGTGTGTAGAACTCGAGCTTGTGAATATCTATGAAGCGGTCCCGCAGAGGGGCTGAGAGCATGTTGATCTTGGTAGTTGCTCCGATGAGAGTGAACTTTGGTATCTTGAGTCTCATGCTGCGAGCACCAGGCCCTTTGCCTACGACCAGGTCGATCGCATAGTCTTCCATGGCAGTATACAGAATCTCTTCGATGGCTGGCTTGAGGCGGTGAATCTCATCGATAAACAAGATGTCGTGATTGCTCAGATTGGTAAGTATAGAAGCCAGATCTCCAGCCTTCTCTATGGCAGGGCCTGATGTCGTCTTGATCTGGACATTCATCTCTTTTGCTATGATAAATGCCAGTGTAGTTTTTCCCAGGCCCGGTGGTCCGTAGAGCAGGATGTGCTCGAGTGGTTCTTCGCGCTTTTTGGCCGCACCGATAGATATAGAGATATGCGTACGTATCTTTTCTTGCCCGATATACTCCGGCAAAGCTTGTGGCCGCAGATTTACCTCAAGTGTTTCAGTCTCGTCACTGCGAGCTGCCTGGTCTCGAAAGGGTGAGACGATAGGGTTCTGATTGTCTTTTTCGCTTTGGATCATAGCCCTATTATATGCTATATGGGGCGTTTGGCACGCTGGCATCGCCCTATAAAGATGGCTTAACGTTTACATGTGCGTAAAGTATTGCGCGGTGTTTCAATATCCATGCCAAATGTGATAGGATACATGTAGAAAGTAACCAATAGCCATGTTTGAGTCTCACGAAATCAAGAAAGCTTTGGAAAACCTAGAAGGTCGTTCCAACTCCAAGAAGGCTGTTTTGCAGATTGTTCGAGATAGTATTACCTTTGAGACTTTTTCACCGGGGGGTGCTGGTGGTGCAGGAAGTGATACGAGCAATTATGGTGTGCGAGGACGGGTAACTGTTACGTTACAAAGCAGCAAAGAAGAGAAGGAGTTCGTGCGAGAACTAAAAGGCCGTGGTCCGCGCAAGTCAAAAGAAGAAGAGATTATTCGCACGATAGCAGATGATCTATGGGAGTTCTTTAAGCCTGTAAAAAAACGAAAGCCGACACAAGTTCCCTGGGGGGCAAAGCAAAGACGTCGTACTGCCAAGGAGGTACGTGGGGCTTTGAAGGATCAGAGAAGTAAGAATATACAGGATGAGGGATAGAGACTGTTTGTCACCGATCATGATGCAACATAGTCTGTCATCCTCGAGAGGTTTGTAATCAAACCGAGTCGAGGATCCAGGAAACTAGATATTAAATCATATTTCCTGGATCCCCGATCAACTTCCTTTTTGACATAATGGACTAGTCGAGGATGACATATCTTTATGTTTGAGGTTCCATGAATGAGGCAGTCTAATCCAGCAAGTGATCTTCTTTCCAATCAAATATCATTTTGTGGTGTCCGCTCTTAAGAGCTGGG
>CAYGIM010000177.1:0-2008 GCA_964349895.1 uncultured Candidatus Peribacteria bacterium
GTATACACTCAGACTGGCACTATCGCACCAGATGGTTCAGTCTCAGGCACTTCAAGTGGTAACTGTCAGACCTTCACGATGCCTGCTGGCAGCTTCGTAGTGAATGAGCCAGAAGAACCAACAGATCCAGCTACTAAGGAAGAATGCAAGAAGGGAGGTTGGGAAGATTTTGGTTTTAAGAACCAAGGCCAATGTGTCCGTTTCGTAGAAACGGGTAAGGACAGCCGATAATCCGTTACACAACTTGTAGCAGACATAAAAAAGCCGGCCTGCACCACAGGTCGGTTTTGGTTGGGTTATAGTCTATATGTTATGAGGTCTGTGTGTTTGCGCAATAGCAAGCAATAAGGTGGTGTATTATGTTCACATGCACAAATACGCTCCTCATGTAATATCCATTGCAACTGCTCTTATCATTATTGTTACTGCTTTCGTTATCCTCACTAATGAAGCTCAGTCACCAACTAAAACAGTGGTAAACAGCACTCAACAAGAAATGACTGCAACCACAAGCACCAGTACAGTTACTAGCAACTCGCCAAGCGCGGAAACTACCTCACCGAGCGTAACGCTTGTGAACTACAGCGTAGAGCAGCCGGCCTACGTCGAATTTGCATACACAAACCTCATTCCAGGCTCTGAGTATGGTTTTGTACTTTGTCACCCAGACACTGAAGGTGGCGGTTGTTCAGAGTGGGTAGATACATTCACTCCTCAAACCAAAGACGGTACTCACCGGGCTGTTACCACAAAGGGATTGGGTAGCGGATCGTATCAAATTATGATTTTCAAAGATGGATTTGGTCAAAATGCTTTCTTTAGTGAAACGTACATGTTTAGCGGCCCTAATGAAACTGCTGTTGAGTACAACATTGGAAAAGACACAATCGTACTTTTTTCAGATAAGTCAGACACCTTACATTGGATTAAGGTAAGTGATAGTAATGAGTACGTTCAACTGGCTCTAGTAGATAAAAGCGTTACCGAACTTGGAGATACTACAAAAGTAGGAGGCTCGCTATATATTGATAAATTTGTACGCGATGATGGAACAAAAACATGTCATCTCAACTGGTGTGACAAACCAGCCTTACCAACAACCTTTGGTTCAGATTGGGATGAGTTAGGGCCCCAGGGATACAGTGATGCTGGAAACACTAGTACTTACCCGTATGTATACCGATATAAAAAGGGTAACATTGTAATGTATTTCAACTCCGATGTTGATGCTCATGACAGATCGTCCGGTGAGGTATATGAAATCTTCACTTCAGTGTTGCTCTATCAAAAATAAAAGACCTACCACCCCTTAAAGGTAGCAGGTCATCATTTCATTTTTGTCACTCAAAAGATCGTTGGGTACAAATACAAACCACAGCGCCTTCTTTGATCTTGCGATGCTTTGAAAGAGCTCATGCTTTTCTTCGCCTCGAATGTACCGAAACGAGAAATCTGCTTGCTGACCCGCGACGCCAATGACTGTGGACAATCGCTGTCTGATGAGACGCTTGGCATTTTTGTACAACTTTTTCTCGAGTCTTGTTTTGTGGAAGTCGCGAACAAATCTCTTCAATCTGTAGAGATAGTACGTACCTAGTGTCGGTGCTTCAGTTCGTATACTCTGCCACCACTCCTTCTCCAAAGCATCAAGCTTTTTGACCAGTGTGGCTATCTGCTCATCTTCATCATAGAATCGAATGGTTGTCTTGATTCCAGAAGAAAGAGGATCTAAGCCACACAAAACGACTTCCATAGTATCGTGAACTCTCTCTGACATCTCATCAAACAGCGTATCAAAGCCGTTTTTGAGGTCTACATGAAAGTATTCGACTTGAACAATCGGTTGCATTGAAATCTCCCCGAGATTACTATCTTTGGCAAATATAGCAGATTGCTTTGGATTGGGGTAGTAGAATGCTCTGTGACGAATCCTGGCGTATTTGAACCGCTCGCCTCTTC
Organism: uncultured Candidatus Peribacteria bacterium; assembly: GCA_964349895.1. Taxonomy (GTDB): domain Bacteria; phylum Patescibacteriota; class Gracilibacteria; order CAYGIM01; family CAYGIM01; genus CAYGIM01. The sequence goes on from CAYGIM010000177.1 coordinate 1,960, forward strand.
CCGCTCTACCAAATATGCCAAGGTCCGTAGGGACGACACATTTATAGGG
>CAYGIM010000178.1:0-2007 GCA_964349895.1 uncultured Candidatus Peribacteria bacterium
GATGGCCATACGCGAGAGACGCACAACAGGCTTCTGGCCTGTGATACGTGTCAAATACTCAAGCACATCTGTATAATCCTTGTTCAATGAGTAGTAACGACCGATACCCATATTGATGGCAATCTTCTTTAAGCGAGGAAGCTCGTGAACATTCTTCTTCTTCAGAAGTTCTTTGAGCTTGCTCTTACCATCTTTCTCTATCATGTTTCTAAACGTTGTATTCATAGAATCTTGAGTCATATATACCAACTACTTCTTACGAGAACCGTTCTCCTGCTCAAGAGCAACCTTCGAGGCTCGAGCAACACGCACCTTACCATTCCCCTTTACCTCATACCCAATACGCGATGGCTTGTTTGCCTGGGTGTCAAAAATCATCACGTTTGATACATGAATCGGTGCTTCTCGTACGATGATCTCTCCTGCTTTTTGTTGCGTACGCTTCACATGCTTGGTCTGCATAGCAACACCTGCCACAACAATCAAATCTTTTTGAGGGAATGCGCGCAAAACAGCACCACGCTTTCCTCGATCTTTTCCTGCCATTACCACTACTGTATCGCCTTTTCGTATTTTCATATAAAGTATATTCGTATATTGATTGCTTTAAACGAGCTCAGATGCAAGACTCACGATCTTCTGAAACCCTAGATCCTTGAGCTCACGCGCAACCGGTCCAAAGACGCGGGTACCTTTTGGAACATTGTCGTTATTGACGATCACTACCGCGTTGTCGTCAAAACGTACACTGCTGCCATCAGATCGCTTGAGAGAGTTGGTCGTTCGTACGATCAATGCCTTCTCCACCTTCCCTTTGGATACAGCACCACGCGGTGCTGCCTTCTTGATCGACACGACAATGACATCGCCGATACTTGCGTAACGTCTGCGCGTACCGCCAAGTACCTTGATACACATCACTTCTTTGGCGCCGGAATTATCTGCAACTGATAGTCTTGACTGAGTTTGGATCATATAGAGGTTTCAAAACAAAAATGTACGTACTGTTTATGCGGTTGGTTGGTTGCCGTCTTGGATCACCCAACGCTTCATCTTGGAAAGCGGACGCCCTTCGGAAATCATCACCGTATCTCCGTCTTTACACTGACTGAGCTCATCATGCACAAAATACTTTTTTGACGTGAAGTATTTCTTCTTGTACTTCGGATGTGTCTTATACGTTTTTACTTCTACGATGACCGTCTTTTGCATCTTGGTAGAGACAACGGTTCCCTGTTTCGTTCTCATAATAATATATCGTGTAAATACAATTGGAGGTGCTACGCAACCGTGGGTAGAGTAGATATCTGAGATATCACGGTTTTGATACGAGCAACATACGTACGCATCTTTTTAAAATCAGCAGAGTGATGCGCCTGCCCAGCGTCTTTTTTGAGTCTCAGACTATGCAGGTCAGTTTCGATCTTCTTTAGCTCTTTCACAAGCTCTTCTTGTGAGAGATTTCGTAATTCTTGTATACTCAACATACCACGTGATAACAATAATGCAAATAGATACGTTTACTGTGTAATAAACTTAGTTTTGACCGGAAGCTTGTAAGCAGCTAGTCGGAATGCCTCGCGAGCGATAAGCTCGCTTACACCATCAATCTCAAACAGCATGCGACCAGGCCGCACAACTGCAACATAGTACTCCACGCTTCCTTTTCCAGAACCCATCGGCGTTTCTGCCGCTTTTTGAGTAATTGGTTTATCAGGAAACACGCGAATCCACACCTTACCACCTCGCTTTAAGTGACGCGTGATTGCACGACGAGCAGACTCGAGCTGGCGAGACGTGATAAATCCGGCTCCTAGAGACTTCAACCCAAAGGCGCCGAAATCCACATTGGTGCCTCGTGTGGCAACCCCTTTGATGGTGCCTTTGAACTGCTTTCTATACTTGGTCTTCTTAGGAAACAACATAACAAATAATAGTAAACTTATGATGAATGGTTTTGTGCAAACACATCGCCTTTATAAATCCAGACTTTAATACCGATAATAC
>CAYGIM010000179.1:0-1998 GCA_964349895.1 uncultured Candidatus Peribacteria bacterium
ACTCTTTGTTGGTCTCATCCTCTTCTCCCGACATCTTGAGCAGCATATTCATCGCGTATTGTGCGATAAAGTGCGCTGCGATCAATCCAACCACCGCGATAAATACAGCCGCAAACCACGAGGAGCCTATGCCTGAGATATAATCCCAAAGACCGCCCTGGGGAACGTTACTTGCTGTCGTCGTCTGTGGCATGACAGAGAATTGAAACATACTAAGGTGTTTGAGTTGGGTGAAGTTGTGCAAGCTCTGCTTGTCGCTTGAGGATCTCTTCTGGATTGGTCGTCACTATCTTGTCCTCGAGATACGAGGCGATCACCTGGATCGCAGCATGGCGTTGTCCGGCAAAGAAGAGTCCCTGACCTACACCACTATTGAGAAGAAACGCCTTCTCTCCTTCGGTCAGGTTGAAGTTGTGAGCGAGGATATCGATAGCAGCTGGTGACTGCTTCATCAGGAGTTGCATACTGGAGTTGGTAACGACAGGCTTGCCGTAGGGGCTTTTCACAAAGTCTTCTACGTCTTGTGTGATCGTCGAGACACCCAAGTAGTACTTACGCGCTCGTTTGACCAGTCCATACAAGAAACGAGCAGAGTCTTCGAACTGCAGCATGTTCCAGGCCTCGTCGATGACGAGGATGCGCTTTTTCAATGTGTTGCGTACCTGTGTCCAGATGTAGTTGAGGATGATATACATTGCGATAGGACGAAGAGAGTCATCGAGATCGCGGATACTAAATACGACCAAACCGTTCTTGAGATTTACATTGGTCGGCTGATTGAAGATCCCCGAGAATGTTCCCGTGATGTACTTCTCAAGCCGAGCGGCAAGTGAGCTCGCTCCTTCCATATGTGTCAGGATCTGATACAGATCTTCCATCCGTGGCGGTTCAAAACGAGCAGGATTTTCATCGGTCAGTGTGATGCCTTTGAGTGCGTAGGTGTCGATCAACGCCTTATCCAGCAAGCTGTCCTCTATAGGCGTAAGCCCGCCAAGCATCAAGCGCAACAGTCCAGACAGTGTGATGATATTGGACCGCACCAAGTCTCCCTGATGCTCATAGATCCCCTCTACGCCACCAGGGACATCAAATGGATTGATACGCTCAGGAGAGTTGAGGGAGATCGGGATGTAGGTACCAGAGACCGTATCGCACAGCTCTTTGTACTCGTTCTCTGGATCGATCACGATCACATCGGTACCCATCATGAGGCTTCGCAAGATCTCAAGCTTGACCGCATACGATTTACCCGCACCCGACTTGGCTAAGACGACCGAGTTGGCGTTCTCTAGTTTAAATCGATCGAAAATGATCAAACTATCATTGTGGCGGTTGATGCCATACAAGATGCCCTCATTTGATGTGAGATCAGACGAGATAAACGGAAACGAGCAGGCCATGGATCCCGTCGTCATATTGTGCACGATCCCAAGCTCGTCGGTAGCAACAGGAATCGATGAGTTAAAGGCGTGCTCCATCTGGAGATATGCAGGACTCGAGAAGATAAGTCTGCCAGACAAGACTCCCTCGATCTCTTTTCCGAGACGATCCAGCTCCTTCTCGTCTTGCGAGTAGACCGTGATGTAGAGCGCCATGTGAAACATCTTGTCGATGCCTCGTGTGAGCGAGTCACGTAGCTCCTCGGCGTCTTCGAGCGAGGCCTCGAGCTGAGGATCTCGGACGTTTCCCTTGTCGGTATTGATAGAGATGTGCGCCTGTAGCTGTGCTACTTTGTTGCGCAAGTACTTAAGCATTCCCGCAGACTCGATCGGATACACAAACTGCGAGATATCCATCGCCGCGTCCATGTTGATCAGCGGCGTAAGCCAGCCAGACTCGAGGAAACGCGGATAGTGATGCACATAGTAGCTTCGTGCATACATACCGGACAACTTGAGACGATTGTACTCGATCTCCATAGCGCTTGGAGCTATCAAGCCTTTGAGCGTGAGAATCCCCTCCTCAAACTGCTTCTCTGCTCGAAGCATCTCGGCATCT
>CAYGIM010000180.1:0-1151 GCA_964349895.1 uncultured Candidatus Peribacteria bacterium
GGGGAAAAGAATCGTTGTATTGCCAAGATTTTCAGCGACGGGCACTTCATAAACGAGAAGCTCATCAAGCGGCTTTTGCGTAATGGCAGGAACAACAGGAATCGCAGCCGAGCTAAACGGTCCCATGAATAAATTTAAAGATAGAAAAGCTATGATCATATTTTTTGAGGGATTAAAAATTTGGATTAGCTCGTTGCCTTCTCGGTGTACTGCATGTCATAAAGCCCAAGTGGCAACATGCCGTTGGAAAGAATATTTGGATTGCGCAAAAAGATGAGTTGCATTTCAAAGTAGTATGGCTCATGAAAAGCAATTCCATGAAGAGAGCCATCACGGATAAGATTGCCGTTGACCTTGACTGTATAAGCCTCTAGAGAATTGCCCTTACGATCTATGATCCGCTGAGTGTCTAAAATGAGGATCTTTGTAACCTCACATTTTTGATGAATATTTTTTTCCTTAAACTCGTTTGCTTGTGAATCAATCAGTGCTTGAATTTTTTCCTTCGCTGGTTGGATAAAAAGATTGTTGCCCACTTCGGGCAAATCTTGACCATTAGGATTCCGCTGCAAGATGCAAAGAGCTGCTAATTTTGCTTCATAGGCTTGAAGGCTTCCTTGTTCAGAAAAACCGAGGGCAGGGGAGTAAAGGACAGAGCCATCAGGTGTTAAAATGACAACCTTTTCCTGTTCCTTCATGGCATGAATGGTAAATAAAGGAATCAGAGCGCAGAGCAGGGCAAAGCCACACGCAATACCGCACCATATCCTGGCAGAGACGGTCGAATGACTAATGAGAGTAAGGGGGCTATTTATATTCATTATCTTCATTGGGGAGTGGTGGAGGAAGGAGTGGCAGTTGTAGCTTCATGACTATAAAAAGCTGCTTTGACCGTGACAGGGTCAGCAACGCTGCCAGCTCTTGAAGAAAATCCACCATTGCCATCCGTCACCGAAATCATCCCATCCTTACTCTGCGTAGCAGTCATGGAGTGATCAGGAGAGGCAATGCTGCTGCCAATAGAACCCAAAGGAGAATTAGGAGATGTTGTTGAAACATCATCACTGACATCACCTCCTGATGAGGAAGTGCTCAAGGTGGAAGAAACCTGACCAAGTGAGTTTGGACCATTTGGTCCTCCCTTTGCTCTC
>CAYGIM010000180.1:1161-1963 GCA_964349895.1 uncultured Candidatus Peribacteria bacterium
CATCACTAAAAGAAAAAGATCCTCCATCATCATGACGATTGCTACTACTGGCACTTCCTGAAGATTGTGATGAGGAAGCAGAGGATGGTGCTTGAAAAACTATACCACTATTCTGCTGAGTAGAAGCTCCTCTCCCTGCGCTATGACCAGCACCAGTATGAGAAATTGCTCGATGAGCCATGGAGTAAGCACTCATCGCTGCTCCAGCAACATTGGTTCCTCTCATGATGGCTCCAGTAATAATGGGAACCGAGAAATACATAAAAATAGGAAGCGTTGCTGCTACCAAGCAGAGCACCAGAAATTGAGGGCCTGCGGTAACAGCTATTCCTCCAACAGCTCCGACTGCTCCAGCTCCCATGACTGGCATAATGACATTTCCAAGGATGACTAGCAGTGTATCAACGATTGCAAAACCGATATTCCAAAGAACAATGGTTAACGAAGTGATCAAGAAATTGATTCCAATACTTCGTGTGTAGGAAAAAGCTAAAAATCCGATGAGTAATGGTGAAACGCTGATCAATAGTAGAATTGAAAGATCTTTGGCCCAATAAACAAATTGATAACCTAGTAATCCTATTTTTTGAAGGCACTTTCCTATGGCATAAGAAATCCTGCCAGCAATGTCAGTCCATGAAGGTTCTTCTGAATGCATTTTTAACTCTCGTTGAAAAGCATCTTGTTGTCCTTGGGCAATCGAAGTGTGTAAGTGGGCTAGAGATTCATCACCTTTTTGAATCATCGTAGGAAATGCAGCTACCAATCCAGCCACTAGAGCTACTTTGACAATATTGAAGAG
>CAYGIM010000181.1:0-1955 GCA_964349895.1 uncultured Candidatus Peribacteria bacterium
CCTGGCCAACACGTCCTGATGTACTAAACGTTGCACCGTTTACCATCGTACCGTTGTTGCCTGCGATAGTATCAACTGCATCGTTGTTTCCTTTCCAAAATGCGACAAGGCTTGATTGTGAATTGTAGCATGCACCAGCCTGAAGACATGCATTTGAGCAGGTGTCTGTGTCTACGAGGTTACCATCGTCACATTCTTCTGTGGCTTCGGTAAATGTATTACCACATGAGAAATGTACGCATGAGCTGTTTTGAGACTTGTTATATAGCTGTTGTACCTCAGCAATCGTAAGAGCTCGATTATAGAGAGTTGCTTCGTCTATGAGACCAGGGTAGTAATACAAAGCATTGTAGTCACCCGCACGACCGAGAACCGTGTTACCAACACTGGCATACGTAGCAATAGTTTTTGTGTAAGAGGCAGAAGCTTCTAGGCTACCATTGAGATAGAACTTGAGTACCTTATTTACATCATCGCGAACTAGAAAGACATGGTACCATTGTCCGGCAACTACTGAGTTGGTACTAAAGAGTTGCAAGACAGTGCCATCTGTATAGACCTGCCCAACAGATAGTAAACCACCCTGTATGCGGATGTCTAACTGTGCAAACGTAGTAGCAAAGTTAAAGTTTGAAAATATAATCTGTGTACCTGCAGTTGAAGATGGCTTCATCCATAGACCAACTGAAGCATCTCCTTGTAGGTTAAATGATGCAGGCTTACCAAAGTCAACATGATCATTCACACCATCAAAGCTGAACGCTTGGCCAACCTTGCCTGTAGCAAATGTGGTTCCTCCAACGAGTGTTCCGTTGTTTGCATTGGCAGTAGCATCATTTGCATCGTTCTCTGCCTTCCAATATCCAAGTCGATTTGCAGCATTATCAGAACATACCTCGATCAGACACGTTGTACCACAGCCATCATTGGGCAAGACATTCCCATCATCACATGTCTCTGTTCCCTCCACGATACTATTACCACATGTAGGAGTACACATACCGTTGCTGTCAGCATTGGACATCGACAATAGCTCCTTCGCAGAGAGTGCTCGGCTGTATACTTGGAAATCATCTAGGGCTACGTTTGTAAACTGACTCAAAGCATAGTTACCCAAGTAAAATGTTCCGTTGAGAAGTGTTGTCAGCACAGTACCAAAGCTTCCAACAACTGGCACACCGTCTACATATACGAGATGTGCATTCGTACCTGTAGTATAGGTATAGGCGATATGATGCCACGCGTTGTCAAAAAGGTTTTGTGTACCTGCACCTAGATCTGTCGTCCAGGTAGTCATATTTATCGTTCCTGCGGAAGCTCCGTTGGTATACAATCCCAAGAAGTTACTCGCGCTGGAAGTTCCATAATCCCAGATATAGTTTCCACCAGCATCGTGACCAGAAACAGGAAACTTAGCCCATACAGCTAGTGTACGTGACTGGTTGCTTGCGGGAAGCCCCACATCGCTCGAAGTGACACCCGTATTGCTACCATTGAATGTCAAAGCATTTCCGACCTTACCAGCGCCAAAGTTTACCGTACCTGCTATCGTACCTGTACGTGTACCGATGCTATCGCTTAGTGACGTACCAGATGATTCGTTGAACTTCCACCATGTATTGATACCGGTAGGTAGAGGTGTACATGCTACGGTAGAGCAACCTGAAGCATTGACTGCACCTATACTTCCTGGGCATGCATCGATATTGTTTGCAACACCATCACTATCGGCATCAGCCGGAGCACAGATACTCGCACTTCGTGCGGCATAGATATTGCTTATATCTGTACCAGTTAAGGTCGTGTTGTATACCTGCACCTCATCGATACGTCCCGCAAAGTAGTACTGAGGAGTGTATGCACCCAAGCGCCCAATAGATGTCGGTAGGCTCGAATAAACTGGTAGACCTGTGTTGGTATCCAGATTAACCGTCTGAGAAACACCGTTGATATAC
>CAYGIM010000182.1:0-1936 GCA_964349895.1 uncultured Candidatus Peribacteria bacterium
CCTCCCAGCTATCAGCTGGGCTCTGCGTATAAATTGTATAACAATTCACCCCCCCTGTATCCCCCTTCTCAGGGGGACTCCGGAGTCGGGGTGGGTTTAGAGTTCGCTCCTAATCATACCACTTTTGTTTCTTATTTCTCTCGAGCTCTCGGATCATCATCTTGATCTCGTCGAGATCATCTTGGATATTGCGAATCTCACGCTCTGCTTTACGATTTACCCCGTAGTCATACTTTGCACTCAAGCGATCCCGCTCTGCTGCTCGGTTCTGGCTCATGAGGATAATCGGCGCCTGGAGTGCTGCCAGCGTAGACAAGGTAAGATTCAAAAGAATAAATGGATAGGGATCCCATCGAAACGCTACAAAGAGCACATTCACCAACATCCACAAAACCATGATGCCACAAAAGCTGAGAATGAATGTCCAGCTACCAGCCCAAGCAGCAACATTGTCAGCTGCTCGCTGTCCCAGCGTGAACTTCTTTTTAAAATAGGGATGAGACCCATCTCCATTTTGTTGTTGCTTCAATGTGTTATCTAGTTTCTTTTTCATGATGAGTTATATCTAATACAATCCTAGTGCTGGCAGTAAACCAAAGAAGACCTGAAGGACGATAAATGCTGATTCTTTGACGACCCTCTCCGTCCAGTACTTTGGATCATTCCAGATCTCAATAAGCGCATAGGATATACTGAGAATCCAGTTTGCTACAAAGAACACAATCGCCAAGTACGGTGCGACATAGTGTGCAGTCAGGAGACCTATACAGTCGAGCGTAAAGGTATAGCCGATGAGAAAGGTCAGCCAACCAAGAATATCCCATCGCTGTTCTTGTACCGGGTGCGAGGTATAACTCATGCGTGACCGTGCCAGCGACGAAGTATAGAGAAACGGCATCGAGAGTATGAGCTGCATCGTAAGAAATTGATCAACACGCAAGATCGATGAATTGATCGAGATGAGCAGAATAAATATCGTAAAGTTGATACCCATCATACGGGCATTGAGAGTCAGGCGTGTCTCGCCCTTCTTGTGATACTTCCACCCCTCTTTTCTATGAAACACATGAAACATAGGATTGGTATACTATTCAAAGATATCGCATTATTGTACCAGATATCGTGATCCTGTTTCAAATACACGAATAAGAAAACCCTCCCAACCTCCCTTGTCTCTCCTTCATTGAAACTTCGGCGGACAGCAGGGAGGAGTAAGATATCCCGCTCTGAAGTCCCCCTGAGAAGGGGGATACAGGGGGTTGAACGCACAACAATTTCGTGCATGATACATAACATGAAGATCACAATCCTCACCCTATTTCCGGACTATTTCACATCTCCTCTTGGCCAGAGCCTTCTTGGCAAAGCCGGAGAAAACAACCTCCTTTCTTTTGAGGTGCGCAATATCCGTGACTATACACCCTACAATCATGGTCAGGTCGATGACAGTCCCTATGGTGGTGGTAGCGGTCTGGTTATGATGCCCGAGGCGGCAGCCCTCGCCATCGAGAGTATTCCAAGCTACACACAGAAAAATGCCCCTGTCATCTATCCTACTCCCCGAGGCGAAGACTTCACGCAAGCCGATGCAGAAAAACTATCTAGCTTTGATGAGTTGATCTTTTTGTGCGGACGATACGAGGGAGTTGATGAGCGCGTGCTCCAGACACATGTCACGTATCAGTACTCTCTGGGAAACTGCGTAACACTCGGTGGCGAGGCGCCCACTCTCATGATGATAGAAGCAGTCGCTCGCCTTCTACCGGGTGTGATCGGCAAAGAAGCATCGCACATCTTTGAGTCGTTTAGTCCGGCATATGGTCAGAAGCGAGAGTATCCCTTGTATACGAGACCACAGATATGGCGTGGTATCGAAATCCCCCCAGCTCTTAAGAGCGGACACCACAAAATGATATTTGATTGGAAAGAAGATCAC
>CAYGIM010000183.1:0-1935 GCA_964349895.1 uncultured Candidatus Peribacteria bacterium
ACCCGCTAGAGGGCTCTGACGAGCCAAAGATTAAGTACTGTTTATACGCTAGAAAATCGTCGGAATCGGACGAACAACAAGCCCTTTCAATCGATTCCCAGACCAAGGAGATGCTCCAAATGGCTCAGAGGGATGGTCTTGATGTGGTCGACATCAAGCGCGAGTCACACTCGGCAAAAAGTACAGGGCAACGCCCAGTCTTTAACGAACTTATCAGCGATCTCAAGGCCGGAAAATTCAATGCCATTCTCGCGTGGCATCCTGATCGCTTAAGCAGAAATGCGGGCGACCTCGGAGCCATCGTCGACTTAATGGATGAACATAGACTTATCGAAGTACGCACGTTCGGACAGAAATTCACCAACAGCCCAAGCGAGAAATTTCTTCTCATGATCTTGTGTTCACAAGCAAAGCTCGAGAACGATAATAAAGGTGTGAATGTGAAACGCGGCCTTCGAGCAAAAGTTGAGATGGGTCTGTGGCCATGCGTTGCGCCGACCGGATACATCAATGATCGCATGCCAGGACGAGCTGGGTATGTTCTCGTCGACCCAGTTCGCGCTCCGATTATCAAGCAGATATTTGAGAAGGTCGGCAATGACCGATGGAGCGCGAGGACGGTTTATAAATGGATGGTCAAAGAAGGAAAGTTTAACAGCGTAAGAAAAGGAAATAAGGCACTCACCTTAAGCACGATCTATCGGCTTCTGCATCAGCCATTCTACTCGGGAACATTCGAGTACCCCGGCGGAAGTGGTAACTGGTACAAAGGTCAGCACGAGCCGCTTGTGTCAAAAGAACTGTTCGAGAGAGTGCAGCAAAAAATAGCTGAGGAATTAAAATCAAAGAAACAGTATCAAGAATTTACCTTCACAAATCTCATGCTTTGCGGATATTGTGGTTCGGGAATTACCGCACAGTCGAAAGACAAAAATCTCAAAGACGGGAGCGTCAGGAATTACATCTACTACAACTGCACGCACAACAAGGATCACTTTTGCAAAAATCCGTTTATTCGAGAAGAAGAACTACTCAAACAGATCGATGAGATTTTCGACAAGATTGATATCGATGAACAGAAATGAGAGGTGAAAAACATACCCCCTCCGCATGCGACGTACATCTTATAAAGAAGGAGCCTTCGAAGAGCGGCGCGAGTTGCCCGGAATGATGGGCACCCAGCTCGTACTGAAAAACAAATGCCTTTACTTGAGCAAATAAAACTATGCTTGGACTATTAATTCTCCTTCTGGGATTACAGCAACAACTTCCGCCGTCTTGGTGACTTCAACTAAGTTGTCGTCGAGTACCTTAAAAACCATTGGCACATACTGCTTGTAGGATGCTTCTTTATTACCAACAAACACGATTTTTTCCTTCTCGTGCAAATTTAGTTTCTTAATCGTATCGCCATGTTTCTGCCAAAAAGTAGCGAGCTTTACTTTATCTAAAACCTTCGTGAACTCATTAATCGATGGAACATCATGGAAACCATCTTCGCGCGCTGAGGCAAAAACACTCGCAAAGTTTCTAAATAGATAATCTACAAAGTATTCTGCATTTTTCGCCGCAGAAGGATCGAAGCATAGACCAAAGAGATAGTCGTTTATTATTTCGCTTATTTTATGCTCATCTTTTGTTCCTGTCGGATCGTAATATCCACAGCCTGCCCCTTGGCTAATCTCACGATTACCCAACTGATACAGAATAAAAGCCCCCACGCGAGTCTTGAGCTCAATAATTTTTTTATCGATATCGGTCCTCTGGATTGTGCCTATTGAAATTTTTTCCTCAAGGAAGCTGTTATATTTTCCAGCAAAGTCTGTAGTCCCGAGTGCGGCAATTTCATCAAAGATATTTTTTTTGAGATCGATATATTGAGCTTTAAATATTCCAAAAACTTTTTGAGATATTTCGCGCATTTCCTCACGGGCG
>CAYGIM010000184.1:0-1924 GCA_964349895.1 uncultured Candidatus Peribacteria bacterium
ACGTATAGGTATCTATATTCGTGATGTACTTTTTAGCTATGCTATATGTCGATTGTCCATCACCATCTCATATTTCAAGCAGCTGTCGGGCGCAATGATTTGAGTGAAGAAACAAAAGAAACTCTTGAAGTGTTCTTAAATGAACTGGTTACAGAGATTGGTATGCAGAAGTTATTTGAACCAATAGTCGTGTTAGGTAGATATGGATTAACAGGAATGGTAGGAATAGTTACATCCCATATAGCTTTCCACTACTTTCTGAAGGAGCAATGTATACAGTTTGATATATATAGCTGCAAGGAATTCGACGTGGAAAAGACCGTCTTATTTCTCAAGCACTTCTGGCAGGCTAAGGAAGTGAAGACTCTATGTATCAATCGAGAGATAAACAAGGACTTTGTTATCCAACAAACATAATAAGTATGAATAAACCACCAGAATATATAACAGGTACATATCGTTTTTTAGAACGAGATTTCTTTATCGATGAACGAGCATACATACCAAACAAGGAAACTGAGATACTGACGACATATGCTATATCACTCATAAAGCCAGAGCAAACGATCCTCGATATCGGAGTAGGAAGTGGTAATATAGCAATCTCCCTCAGCTTAGCTCAGCCAGCATGTAAGATATATGGGATAGACGTTTCTCCCGAAGCACTCGAGGTAGCCGTTAAGAATGTAGACCTTCATAATGTCACAAACGTTACATTGATGAAAAGCCGATATGTAGATGATATTGATATCTCCTCTCCTGACCTGATCATTGCGGACTTACCCTGGGGTGATGAGGAACATATACTAGAAACAAGCAATCATGAGTACCATCCGTATCTCCCCAAGATAGCACTGTTTCACCCAGAAGGAATTCTATCTGCATATCTGGAACTCATAGAGAGTATTCAACGTAAGCATTGGAAGACTACTCTCCTATTTGAGTCTGGTACAATCAGCAAAGAGGAGATTGCATCAGAAATGCCAAAAGACCTTGAGTGGGAGTACATACCTTTTCCAAAGTACTCAATCACCAAAGTCGTTTTCTGATTAGCTTAGACCAAAGAAAGCACTGAACTTCTTGATCAGTCTTCGCGCTTTGATAGGGCTGTGCTCAAGCTGGATAGACACCTTGGTCGGCTGGTTAAATACCGTAAGCATAGATGATATATCTAGGTCTTTCATAGCTTTTGTACCAGTATATATATCCTCAATCTCCTGTGAGGTCTTCGTAGAAAGACGAACCGTAAGAACGTATTCGTCTATAACATTGATATATACATCTTGGTCAGTACTAAATCCAGAAGAGCCAAAGTGATACTCTACCGCACCATTTTGCCAATACCTCTCTGTCCGTCTATCCAAGAATGTAGTGCCTCCGATGATGAGGTATAGCATACCACCAGATACTCCTAGGCCTTCTATAAAGTCCGATTCCTGCTTTGTGTGGGCGAGATGAAACCAAGGGTGAGGGTTGTACCCAAAGATCTTTTTGCTTGGTGATTGATGGATAACCGCGAGAAGGAGCTGCGACCAAAATGCATTCATCTTGATCAGATTGGTAAAGTGCCAAATCTGTTTATGTTTCCTTGTCATAGGAATAACATGATCGAGTGATCCTTCTAGATATGTCTCTGAAAGTCTCTCCGTAAACGTCATCAACTTGAGCATCCATGCAATGCTCAAACCATATTCTTTCTTTACCTTAAAAACCACACCATCTCCTTCAAGCCTTCTAAGCTCTTTATAGATCCCTTGAGGCGTATAGCTTCTCTTGCTGAGTCCCAACACTTGCTTTTCAAGCAATGCAAAAGATAGCAACGGTTGAGAAGACAAAGATTCTATGATATATGAGGCAAGACCTTCTCGGATAATCATATCTAAACTATTAGTTTAATGTTGTTGCTTATAAGTCTATATATTGC
>CAYGIM010000185.1:0-1921 GCA_964349895.1 uncultured Candidatus Peribacteria bacterium
GGTATGCACCGTACGTCTCTGCTGCGAAAAGAGCTGGCGTTGTCCAAGGATATGGTGACAAGTTCATGCCAGAGCAATCAATCAATCGTGCTGAAGCCCTTAAGATATTTCTGGCAGCAGCAAAGCTTGCTGTAGACGCACCAACAAGTTCTAACTATGTCGATGTCTCAATCGATACGTGGTATGCAAAGTATGTGATGTTCGCAACAGAGAATCATGTTGTGAGTGGATATCCGGATAACACATTTCGTCCCCAGAACTCTATTACACGCGCTGAGGTCGCAAAGATTATCAATCTTATCTTGAAGCTCAAACGATAGCCTTATAGGGTAACATAACGTAGAGTCCTCCGTGATATATTGATCACCGAGGACTCTTTTGTATTGTGTATTCTGAGATACTGAGATTTACAATCTCAGATCCCTATCTATGATAGGGGTGATATATCTAAGAAATCGTATGGCACATCAACTGCATTTTTCTCCACAGCTTTTTGATATCACGACACAGGAAGCCTTTCTCTTTCCCAAAGAGTTGATGAGCACCTGGCTGGCATCAAGTCAGACCGATACCGATGCAAGAGCTCTTCTTGCAGAGTACAAGGTAACCGGTACGGTTGTCGTCTCCGATGCCTCTGGACTCTCGAAGCTATCACAGAGTATGGATCTGATCGATGTTCTAGCTCTGCTGCATCTTCCGAAGAAGGATGTTTTTTTGCGCGGAATTGCGCTTGGTGGAGAAGCTATCGGTTCTTGGGCAGCGGACAATACGGTCATGTATTATCCAGAGACGACACCTACAGAGAGTATCATAGAGATGCTTACCTCGTACCAGAGAGCTCATGCTTCGTATCCCGTGGCGTTTGGTTTCGGTGTCTTGCAAGGTGAGTTCTACAAGATCGGCAATGTGCTTGTCGGGGAGAACTATCATCGGTGCGAAGAGACGTCTGAAAATGAGGTAAATGGAGGAGAGGTGTGGATTCACCATGAGAAGGCGGATCAGATACCTGCGACCCTCATGCCTACCTCCCATCCTGATTGGTACTCGGTTGCTCTAGATTTGCACGAGAAGGAGGAAGATCATGCGTCATTTTCATCTTTATCGCGCTATCCGCACGCATTTGATGATCAGTTTTATGATCTGCTTGATGCGTATGCAACATCGAAAGAGCTTGCTACGAAAACCCAGCTGGAGAAGATGTATATCAAACAGGGGATTGTGATATTTCTTGCTCGCGAGCGCATGGTCGAAGGCGAGCCGTACGCACGCATGCTTACCGATATTATTCTGGATGCGTTACTCAAGACAGAGATGCAGCAGCTCTGCGAGAGCAAAGGCGCCACGTATATAAAAGCTGGTGGCGGCATTGGCATCGCCGTACACACGGATCCTCTGAGTGCCTATCAACTTGGTTGTGAGATCGTGATGACCATGAAAGATAAACATTCAATTCAAGCAAAGTGCGGGATCGATCAAGGCTCGATGATGGTGTTTGTACAAGCTCAGGGTACCAAAGATATCGCCGGTGAGCCGGTCAACACCTACCACAACCTGTCCGTTCATGCGGCGGGGACGGCCTACGCTCTGACTACCTCAGCCGCCAAGCTGGACTTCGGAACGACCGATCCGAGCATCACGATCACCAAGGCCGGGACGTACCTGATTCGCTGGCGGGCAAACCTCCAGTTCAACGGGGCCACCTTCGCCGCGAACCGTACTGTCACCCTGAAGCTTCGCCGAACCAATAACACGGCGGCAGACCTGACCAACGGCACTACAGCCTTTGGAACAGGCGTTGTGACCACGGCGTCGGGATCGTGTCCCATGCCGGCGGGAATGCCGGAAGTGGTGTATACGACCGCGAACACGGACGATGTGATTACCATCTTCGGAAGTGTGGATACCGTGCCGAGTGCCGGCA
>CAYGIM010000186.1:0-1910 GCA_964349895.1 uncultured Candidatus Peribacteria bacterium
CTTCATACTGCCGGCCACATAGCCAACAATCTCTCCATTCATTTCAGCCACCAAGCACACACCGTTGGCGTGGTTGATCTTTTCCATAAAATAACGTGCTCCTTTATTATCCTCAAAGGGCCAATTCATCCAAAGCGTGGGATCATATTCTTGGTCGTGAACAAATAGATCGTGATTCAGTGACTGTATGGTCGCTAGCTCATCTCCTCTCGCGTCTCGAATGGTTACGTCCATGTTGTGGGTATAGCTTGGTTAAGATTGAGCCCTGGCCTTACGCATCTTGAGGTATTCATTGCGGCTCATGTAGGTACTGGGGTCGGCCATATCCGTAAATACTTTTCCGTTTAGATGATCCATCTCGTGCTGAATGATACGAGCCAATAGGCCTGAAGCTTCAAATGTAAACGTCTTACCGTCCGAGTCTTGTGCCCGCACTTTTACAGAATGTGCCCTTGTGACCTTTCCAAATAGACCAGATGCAGCAACACTTCCACAGCCTTCCCAATCCTTTTCTTGCTTCTTTGAGGCCAATAGGACTTGTGGATTGATAAACACCTTGAGAGGGTCTAGTTGAGAAGCTTTGCGCAACTTCGTCTTACGAATCTCGCTTACAAAAATACGCACGCCCTTGCCGATCTGAGGAGCAGCGATACCCACAAGACCATGATGGCGCATCGAATCGATAAGATTCTTGACTATCTTATGAGCCTCCTTTAAGGATGGATCTGCGTGGGGCTTAGCTTTTGCTCGAATAACCGGATTCCCCACCTGTGAGACTTTCTTTACAGTCATGTGGGGAGTATATCAAATCCCATTATGTAGGTCGCTGCTCTTGCTCGGTATAAAATTGCCATAGCTGCTTCATGGCCTTGCGCGTGATCGTTGTCGCAACCTCGTCTTCTGGGACCCAGACAAAATCCGCAATGGCTTTCTCCTCTTCTGACACTTCGTCTTTTTCTAGATCTGCGAGCTCGGCGTACACCAGATGGTAGTGCGCGAGACGATTCACATTCTTAACGGGGTGAAAGAAGAGCGCATGGGCGATGAAGTCGAGCGGGATGATCTTGGCAACATTTTTATACCCCGCCTCCTCATGGATCTCTTTGCGGACGGTCTGCTCCATCGTATCGTCCTTTTCAATACCCCCGGTTAGGAGTCCATTCCAGGTCACACCCTTCCACACGGCAAGCAGGTATGACGCTTCGATTGGGTGTTTGATCACGACTGCTATAGGCTCTCGTTCGACAATGGGGAGATCTTCTCTATACGAATCCTCGTTGCCGTCCAAATTTATCTCAATGCCTGGATATTGCGCTCGAAAGTCTTCAATCGTATTCATACTCGAATGGTAGCAACATTTTTCACACTCAGCCACGCAGCCGCAGCGCCAAAACCAGTTTTGTTGATCTGGAAGGGTTTTTTGAGATATCGAGCATCTTTAAGGAAGATGAGGATACAATACTTCGGTACTTTGCCCCAGGTCTTTGGCTTTGAGTTCACGAGACATATCTTCTTGCCATATCTTGCAATGACAGATTCAGTGTCGTGAATATCTTTCAATGCAAATTGAATAACTTTTAACACGCGAGCTGAAGCCGTAGCTTTCTCACCTGCATTTTTGAAGTAGATAGTGTCTCCTTTTTTGACAACATCCCAGGGAGCTCGCCTGGTCTGATACCAACGTGACTCAACTGTCTTCTGCCCCGATATGATCTTGGGGATAAGATCCCAAGATTTGGTCATAATCGCGACATGGTCCATGGGATACAAAAATCACTCCTCAGGAACAAATCGCGGCCGCCTTATCCCGTCTACGAGCATAAAACAAAATCAGGCGAGCGAGTTTTCAGTATTTATTCTTATTTCTCCGGCGGCAGTTTTGGCGGAGCCGAAGATCCTCGTCTTGTCCG
>CAYGIM010000187.1:0-1868 GCA_964349895.1 uncultured Candidatus Peribacteria bacterium
CGAGTGGTGCGCCCCAAAAGCACATGATGGCATCACCGATATACTTATCTATCGTTGCATCATAGCGCTGTAAGATAGATGTCATCTCGTGGAGGTAGGTGTTGAGTATCGAGACAAGTGTTTCTGCAGACAGCTTTTCTGCAATAGAAGTAAAACCGGCAATATCGGAAAAGAATATCGTGAGATTCTTTTTCTCTCCACCTAGATTGAGTTTGTCAGGGTCATCTACAATCTTTTGGACGACGGAGTCAGGAACATAGCGAGAAAACGCTCTTGTGATATAGGCCTTTTGCCGCTCTACGACGAGCTGCTTGATCAAGAGACTGATGAAGTATGTGAGCAGTACGGCGAGGGGAGTATAGGTCATCTGCAGTATGATCCCATGGTATGAGAAGAGTAGAATGCCTGATACCAAATAGCCAACCATAAAGATGATGAGCGGCAACCACGAGAGAGAGATCTTGATATAGGAAGAGATAATACCGATCAAGATACACGAGAGAAACATGATCAAAATGATGCTAAGCGTACTTTGGTTGTACAAAAACTTTCCGCTCAAGATCGTTTGGATCGTATTGGCGTGTATCTCTACTCCTGGCATAGGTAGTCCAAATGATGTTGGCACGATACTTACATCGTGGAGCCCTGTTCCGACCTCGCCTATGAGTACGATTTTGTCTCGGAATGTATCTTTGGGAAAGTTCCCATGATATACATCGACAAAGGAGAGCGTCTTGTAGCTATAGGGTCGCCCAAAGAAGTTGATAAGCATGTGATCTCCTTCGGCTGTTGGTATCACAATAGGTGCTATCTTTGTGTCACCGATACGAGTCGGCGTTGTCGATACGCTATACTTCTGAGGATCGAGCTTTCCGGTTGTAGCCTCGAGTCCTAGATAGGCCTTGACGATACCTACAGCAAATGAGTCTGTTATGAGTTTTGACTCTATCTTGAGAGGGATCTCACGTATGGAGTTGTTGGTGTCTTCGGGAGTATACACGCTTGCTATTCTCGTGCTATCAGTGAGAAAAAATGAGTGAGGAATAATTTCTTCTTTATCGTCATGGGTAGATTGTTTTGCTGCGAGCACGACCGTATCGGTATGCTGCGCGAGGGCTTCTTTGAGAGCTATATCATCTTGGTCAATAAATGTATCCAGCTGCTTGGGGCTCAGATTGGGAAACGATGTTTGGATCTTTTTGCGGAGACTTTGATTGGATCTCTCAGAAAAAAACACATCGATGCCTATTGCTCGAGCATTGTCCGCGCTCACGTTGTCTATAACCTTTGCGTAGTACGCTCTCGACCAGTCTTGCCATCGTCCTAAGCCACCTTTGCTGGTATCACTCAAGCTCTTGTCATCGATACCTATGATGACGATATCTTTCCATGCCCGGTTTTGGGTAGAGTAAAAAATATCACTGATCTTGAGGTGCCAGCTCTCAAAACTTTTCTGTAGAACCATAGGCATGGTCAGAAGACCTCCCAAGATGCCGGATATGATTCCGATGGTCAGTAAGCTTGTAAGAAATTTGGGGACGCGTCGTTTCTTCATGGAGCAATAAAGAAGATAATTTTCTTTATACTACTTGGATTCTACGGGCAGGAAAGAATATCTCATTCAGTTCGAAAGTGGATATGCATCATATTGTCATTGCGTTGTGCGAGAAGGCAATACAGCTGTTTGCTCAAGACAGATAGGTTGTTGTGTTGATGTGAGCACTTACATGTTAGAAAGCTTGGATGCAGAAAGATTCTGGATTGCTTCGAGTACTCGCAATGACAAAACAACAATCCTGGCTATTCTGAGAAAAAGGGACAAACCAAGAACCTACAGCATGTTCTTCAGCCACTGACCTGTGTAGCTC
>CAYGIM010000188.1:0-1844 GCA_964349895.1 uncultured Candidatus Peribacteria bacterium
GGTAATAAATACAGAAAAATGAATTTTGATCAGCAAAAAGAAGCGGCTCCTGTGCCAGCTATTCATGAGGAAAGCGAGCTCTACCGTGCTTTAAAGCTCGATTACATTCCGCCTGAGTTACGTGAAGATCGTGGAGAGATCGCTGCAGCAGAAAAGGGAATGCTCCCTGATTTAATCAAGTGGAGTGACCTTAAAGGAACATTTCATTGTCACACAAAAGCTAGTGATGGGCATAACACACTTTTAGAAATGGCCACTGCGGCTCAAGAGCTAGGACTTTCTTATCTCGGTATTGCAGATCACAGTAAGAGTTCTGTGCAGGCCCACGGACTTGATGAAAAGAGGCTTCTAGAGCAAGTCGAAGAAATTAAAAAGCTCAATAAAACTTTTGAAGACTTCCATCTCTTTGCTGGAACGGAGTGTGATATTTTAAAAGATGGGACGCTCGATTTTTCGGATGAGATCTTAGCATCACTCGATTATGTCGTGGCCTCCATTCATTCTTCGTTCACCTTAGATGAGACGGCTATGACCGATCGAATCATTCGTGTGATGGAAAATAAACAGGTAACGATGATGGGGCATTTGACCGGACGTATTTTATTTTCACGATCCTCCTATGAGGTGAATGTTCCAGCGATTCTTGATGCTGCTGCTGCTACAGGCACCTTTATTGAGCTTAATGCCTCGCCCTACAGACTTGATCTGGACTGGCGTTGGTGGTCCTTGGCCAAAGAAAAAGGAGTTCGTTGCGTGATTAATCCCGATGCACACTCGACGGAAGGTATTCAAAACTTACGCTTTGGTGTGGATATCGCTCGCAAAGGATGGCTCACAAAAAAGGATGTGATCAACACGCTTTCGATGAAAGAAGTGGAGTCTGTTTTGAAAGAAAAACAGAAACAGAAAAATTAACAGAATACGTGCGGTCAGAAGACCGCCGGATAGACTGCCGCAGGCAGCCCTTTAGGGCGAGCCGAGCGGGAGCGAGCGAATCAAATAAAAGCGATAATGCTTCTGAAGTCTACTGTGCGCGCTCAATAATAATTACAGCGTAAAATTCATCCGACAAAGGTATATAGCAAGCGCTTTGTCGTTGCCACATGATGTCCAAAATGATAGAAAGTCCACCTTCATGAACAAACGTCTTATTCAATTCGATTGGGCTATCAAACATATCCTTCGAAACAAGGCTTATTTTCCAGTGTTAGAAGGATTTTTATCGGAGCTGCTTCGTACAGACGTTGCCATTACATCGCTTTTGGAAAGCGAATCGAATAAAGAAAACGCTGAAGACAAATCGAATCGTGTCGACGTTTTAGCAGAACTTAGTGGTGGAGAGAAAGTCATCATTGAAGTGCAGTGCGTGCGCCAATGGGATTTTTTATCGCGCATGCTTTATGGCGTTTCAAATGTTGTCATTGAACATCTTAAGCAAGGCGACCCGTACGGGGCCATTCCAAGGGTCATTGCGGTCAACATTGTCTATTTCGATCTAGGCCATGGAGAAGATTATATTTACAAAGGCACCACTCAATTTAATGGCATTCACAAAAAAGATGTGCTCCTCTTGGGTGAGGAAGAAAAAAAACATTATCCAGATCACATTGACCATGTCTCAAAAATATTCCCCGAATATTATGTACTTAAGGTAAGTCAATTTGATCTTAAAATTAAAGATACACTCGACGAGTGGGTCTATGCGCTCAAAGAATCCGAAGTCAAACCCGAGTTCAGGGCTAAAGGAATTCAAACAGCGGCCAAAGAATTAAATATACTCAATCTTTCTGAGGAAGAGCGGCGTCAATATGAGCGCCATGTCGGCGATGTTCGAGATGCTAATA
>CAYGIM010000189.1:0-1831 GCA_964349895.1 uncultured Candidatus Peribacteria bacterium
TTCCAGAAGAGATATACAAGTAATATGATTGCAGCCGTCGTGAGACATGTACTTACTCTCGGACGACAAAACTGGAAGGATCTAATAATCCCCTACCGAGTAGACGATAAGAGTACCTCGAATCGCTACTACCATGCATTTACAAAGCGATCTCTCGCAAAACTGGTGTCCCAGAGTGGGCTTGAGATCGTACAGATATCGTATGCCAAGCAGGGTGAATGGACCTCGTGGCGGCAGGGGTACAATCTTGTTTGTATAGCTAGAAAGTTAAAGAATAACCCGTAGTGAGAAGATTTATAAACAAACCTCTATAACCACTGTTATCTCCTTATCCACAGCAATCCCCTCTTTCTTCCTAACTTCAGCCTTGAGAGGCAGCATGTACTGCCCAGACTTCTTGTCTGGAAAGATGGAGGTCTTCCAAGTAGTCTTCCCGATCGCAACCATGACTGGAAGCGAACCAAAGCCTCGCTTTTGCATCTCGTACATCGTGCTTAGCTTTTCAGAGAGATCTTTTGGCAAGGATACGAAGTACCAAGCCGCTTCGCCGGGGTACAACCAAACCACTGAGGTAAATGAATGATTCATAGAAGTATTCATTTCTTTGCATTCTTCCAACGCCCAAGCTTGGGCAGCTGCCATAGAGCCATCTTTCTCATAAACCATCCAAAGCCTTGCTTCTTCATGGCTTGATCTACGATGGCCTTCATCTGATCAAGCGTGCAGTCTTTTCCTATAAGCTCGCCGTCTTTGTAGCAGAGACTGCAATACATTGTGCTCTTGCTTCCGTCCTTTTCTGTGCCACCACCTTGCGGATCTTTATCCAGTGGCATCCCACATGACTGGCATTGCTGCATACATGGCTTCATAGAATTCGTTTTTATGAACTACAATCAACCTTCTACCTCAAGCTTTTTGTGCAAGCACCAAACAATTATGATATCCACCCTGCACCAGCTCAGCAAAGTAATCAACATCAGGGTTTGGATAGGCAGTACCCGCATCTATGACCTTTAGACCTGCATCTTGAACCCAAATTCTAGCGTCCTCATCCTTTAACCACTCAGCATAATGGAAACCTTCAAGACCATCCATGCTGCAAATTGGTATAGAAAAGATAAAGTAACTTTCCCTTGGTGCCTTTTCAACCAAACGCTTTAAATACTCTGTAGGGTGTACGGTATGTTCAATCGAGTCTAGATAAATATACACCTCAGCATTACCAGGATAAGGCGACATATTCATGTCATATGTCATAAACTCAATACGCTCTAGGAGTTTCTTGTCTTCAATTGAGATAACATCTTTAGCAAAATCAGCAGCCAATGCATCTTGGTCTGCTAAAATTGCAGTAGCTTCTGGCTTTCTCTGCAAGTATGCCAATAGATATGAGCCTGGAACGCCATAACCTACATCTAATAGCGCTGTAACATCTATCTTCTGAAGAAACGATAAAACCAACTCGTGTCTTTTCCGATGATAAGTGCCTTTAACCAAATTGTGAAAAAGTAATGTCAGTCGAGCTACTGTTTGCTGGTAGCGATCGTTCACATATCCCTTCTCACCTTTATCCAGGGTGTATGAAAGGACCTCTGTCTTTAAAGCATCGGAAGTAATACCAAAATGCCTCATGAGCTCTTTCAGCCTTGCACCAATCTCCTCGTCTTCCAATGTCTTATCTACTAAGTCTACCAAATCATCATGAATTCTTTTTCTCAAATTATCTTCTATCATCTGTACATAGCGCTATAAACATACTTGTGTTCAGTTTGTATCTATATACCAGAAATTCAAGATCTATTGCTAGAAATCAAATATCACTACAATAAGC
>CAYGIM010000190.1:0-1781 GCA_964349895.1 uncultured Candidatus Peribacteria bacterium
GAGCAATCATCACCGACATGGGAGGTCTCATGTCACATGCAGCTATCATTGCCCGCGAGTTGGGGATTCCGTGCATCGTAGGTACCAAGAACGCGACACAGATGCTCAAGGATGGTGACATGGTTGAGGTAGATGCAGACTTTGGTACTATAACGGTGATTTCTGTTTAAAGGGCGTCGTTTGGCACAGATATCTTTTGTACAGTAGCGTATGGTACTTTTTCTTGTATAGCTTTATCCAAGGATATTCCTTGCAGGATATGCTTTACTGCCCATACGGTTTCTTCGTGAGCTATGATGAGAGGCGTGCGCACCTGAGACACTTCTTGGAGCACACGATACAAAGCATACTTAGTTCTTTCTACATACTTTTCTGTTCTCTCCATACCAGACCATTGGTTGAGCCAGTTTGTTCCCCAATGGTTTTGATCTTTGATGAGCCTCTGAAGGCTGTCACCGGTTGGCATATCAAGCTCTCTGAGCTCTTCTATACACTCCACCTCAAACCCTGTTTTGTCTGACACGATCTTTCCACTCTCTTGCGCTCTTTGCGTAGGACTTGAGAATATGAGGCTTATAGGCATGTATAAGATCTTTTCTGCCTCAGCTTGTACCTCTAGAACACCTTCTTGGCTTAGCGAGGGATCTCCATGCTCTCCTGTTTCTTGGATCTGCTGGATCATGTTTGTTAGGTCATATCGACCGTGGCGCATGATGTACAGCGACTTGTCTGGTTTTGCCAGCATCTTTGGTTGTATGAAAAGATTGTTGGAACTATCTATCATGAGAGTTGATGTGATGTCAACGCTAGATATACTTCTGGTATGAACCAAGAATACTCATTGCATGCTCGGGTATCAGACACACCGTTTGTTATCGTGGACTTTTGCTATAGAAAAGGAGCTTATGGAGACTTCGATTTTCGTGTGCTCTACGAGGATCAACATGTGACATCGTATCTGACTTCAGGAGGGGTAGCAGATATTATAGAGTTCGGGAGGAATCTGTATGCTGGTGATGGATATGTGCAGGTTATCCATGATGGGGAGATGCTTGTGACAAAGCTTGGGCAACTCAATACAGAGATACACAGCGGGGCGTTCGCTACGCTTGAATCAGAGCAACAGTGGGATATCTTGTCTCAGCTATTGGCTGTATTTCCTAAGACATATCTATGTTGCGAGCCGATACCTTTGAGATCTGTAGAGGAGCACCTCAAACGGAAACTACCCGTAAGTGTTGAGATCAATGATCTTCTTGCGAATCCAAGTATTGCTTTAGAATATGATATCTCTCCTGACGCAAAACGATCGCTGGATATCCTCGTGGCTATGGGAAAGCTCCAGTTTCAACTGCATGAGGTATTAGAAGCCTTGTACTATGGATTGGGGATCATGATAACTGGTCTACAAGAAAAGTATCAGCTCACCACTGAGCAGGCCTTTCATATAAATGCGCAGGAGATAGCACAAGCTCTAGCAGGTGTGAGGCCAGATGAAGCCAAGCTGAATGAACGAGGAGCTGGTTGTGTGCTGTTGCCTTCGCTCACTAATGACAAATTTGATGGTCTTACTGGTGGTGACTATACTTACTGGAAGAGGACACTTACCTCACGGAATACGGAGATACAGGGAACAGTTGCGCATGCTGGTACTGCCCGCGGTCCTGTAAGGATACACTCAAGTGGATTTAGAGGTGAAGAGATCCCAGCCGGCTCTGTGCTGGTAAGTGGGATGACCAATCCGCAGATGGTTCCTTATCTTCACAATGCTATAGCTATCG
>CAYGIM010000191.1:0-1755 GCA_964349895.1 uncultured Candidatus Peribacteria bacterium
CCATCATCACAAAATCGATCAGCTATGGTGCAGGAGCCGCGTTGATGCTGCTGGCCGTCTACTTCGGTATCCTGACGCTTGTTTCCAGCTGGGAATTCGCTCAGAGCCAGTTTGGTGATTTTTGGTATTTCATTGTGAGCCTGGCAATAGGTTTCGGTGTCCAAATCGCTCTGTATCAGTACATCAAGCGTATGGTTCATACTGGGCAAGGGATGGGGAAAGTTGTCGGCGTGTCGGGGGCAACCTCGACCGCTGCTATGGTCTCGTGTTGCGCGCATTATCTCGTTAATTTACTCCCGATCCTCGGCGTCACTGGTTTGGTCACGTTTGCCGCTCAATACCAGGTGAAATTATTTTGGGTGGGTATTGTCTTCAATCTTGTGGGCATTGTCTATATGGCGAATAGAGTTTCTAAATTTCCACGGATATGAAATACCTGAATATGTTTCTCATTGGTTTGGTAGTTCTTGTCGTTGCTTTCTTTGTCATGTTTCGCGATAGGCCAGATCCTAATCTGCAACAGCAAACCAACAAGAGTCTTTTTGAGACACAAGCTAGTGAACAGGGCTCAGTTTCTATTAAGGTGACTCCAGAAGGCCTGAGTGAGGGGAAAGGCAAGTTTAAAATCGTCTTCGATACGCACTCCGTCGAACTTGATCAAGATCTTCTGCAAATTGCTGTACTCACGGATGATCAAGGCAATATCTATAAACCGACGAGATGGGAGGGATCAGGGCCTGGAGGCCACCACCGAGAAGGAGCGTTGGTTTTTGACTCAATAAACGATGCTTCTTCTTATATGGAACTAAACATAAAAGATGTCGGTGGAGTGCCTGAGCGCTTATTTAAGTGGAATCTAAAATAACTCATATGAACCATTCCGATCACAATTCGCAAGAAACGGTGTACACCTGTCCGATGCATCCGGAGGTGGTTAGGAATGCGCCCGGTACCTGTCCTAAATGTGGCATGACGCTTGTGAAGGCGGTAACCAGGCCAGAGAAGCAGGAGACGCATTCCGGACATACGATGGGTGATCCATCCAAAATGAGTTTTTGGGGAAAGCTTAAAATGAGCATGTCGATGACGATGGGCATGGACCATACGGGTCTTGCTGGACGAGAGATGGCGCGGCTTATGGAGATAGACATCCGAAACAAGTTCTTTTTTGCGCTCATCCTCACCATTCCCATCATTCTCTATTCGCCTTTAGGGACTGAATTTCTTAAGCTGAGCCTTCCATCTCCACTTCCGATCCCTTGGCTTCTCTTCCTTTTAACAACCCCGGTATTTTTCTATTCTGGTTGGATTTTTCTCTATTCGACCTATTTTGCCTTAAAAAAGAAAACGTTGAACATGGCCGTGCTGATCGCGGTCGGTATTACGGCTGCCTACGGCTTTAGTATTTTACTGACCGTCATCGGCAGTGTGGATTCGTACTATGAGGCAGCGGCGATGCTTATCACTTTCGTCTTATTTGGGCATTGGATGGAGATGAAATCTCGTCGTGGCACGACGAACGCTCTACAAGCACTCTTTGATCTCGTTCCACCTCAAGCAAGAGTTTTAAAAGATGGGAAAGAAGTGCTGATTCCTACCTCGGAGATACAACTTGGTGACATTGTTATCTTGAAACCGGGAGATAAAGTCGCGGTTGACGGCGAAATCATTGAAGGGGAAACGGCTATTGATGAATCGTTGGTCACGGGAGAGTCCATTCCGGTCACAAAAAAGATAGGAGACCCGGTGATCGGC
>CAYGIM010000192.1:0-1737 GCA_964349895.1 uncultured Candidatus Peribacteria bacterium
ACCCGTTGCTGGTCGCTAACTTTAATGAGAAGACATTTGGCGAAGCTAGACAGAAAAATAAAACGAATTTGCAGCAAGAATTTGGATTGCCGGTAGATAAAGGTGCTTTTCTTCTTGGATATAGCGGGCGACTTGCAAGTCAAAAAGGAGTAAATTTAATGATTGAGGCTATGGAACATTTGCTTCCAGAGTTCCCGAAATTGCAGTTAATAGTGCTTGGTGGAGGAGAGGATTCTTTTAGGCAAGCGTTAAAAGAGCTTGCAAAGTTGTATCCTAAGCAAGTTGGTCTGCATTTATTATCAAATTTTAAGTTGCCTCGCAAGATTTTTTCTGGAGCTGATGCACTTCTTTTGCCTAGTCTGTTTGAGCCTGGAGGGATAGTGGCCCTTGAAGCAATGAGATATGGATCTGTACCTATTGTGAGACGAACAGGAGGACTAAATGACATCGTAAGTGACTTTGATCCAAAATCAGAAGAGGGGAATGGATTTTCCTTTCTGACAAAGGATGCGTGGGCATTGCAGGCTGCAATTGTGACGGCAATGACAACTTTTCAAAACCCGAAACTATGGAGAAAACTAATAGTGAATTGTTTGTCCGCTGACTTTTCGTGGGAAAATGTTGCCAAGGTTTACCAAAAATGGTACAGACGAGCGATCCAACTTAGGAAAAGATCGCTTGAAGTCAAAAACTTTGTTAGGATAGACAAATGATAGAAGATGAACACCAATGGTTTCGTGACTTAAGGGGTTCACTTAATTACGAAAGTTTACAGGATCGGCCAATCGCGTATTTTTGTGCAGAGTATGCACTAAGCTCGGACTTGTCTATCTACGCTGGCGGGCTAGGAGTACTCGCCGGTGACTATGTTCGTGAGGCAGGTGATCAGGGTATTCCACTTGTGGCTGTTGGTATTTATTACTCTAAAGGCTTTACTCACAAAGAGTTATCACCCGAAGGTAAGGTGGTGGACTTGCATAATGGCAAGAGCCCAAAAGAAGCGGGACTAGTTGAAGTAAGGAACGAAAAAGGTGAAGTTATTCACATTGTGGTTCCAATAGGTGATCGAAAAGTGAAAGTTCGAGCGTGGCTATATAAATATAAAACAGTGAAAGTATATCTGCTTGATACCAAGGTAGATGGCAATAGTGAGCAAGATCAACATATTACTGATACGTTGTATGTGACTGACAAAGAGACGCGTTTGAAACAAGAAATGGTGCTCGGTATTGGTGGGCTGCGAATGTTGTTTGCGGTCCAAATTCACCCATCAATGTACCATTTTAATGAAGGTCATTCGGCATTTTTGATTTATGAATTGATCCACCATGAGATGGACGATCATGGACTTGATTTTGAAGCAGCTAGAGAGAAAGTAAAGTTACACGTATTGTTTACAAATCACACACTAGTTCCTGCAGGTAATGATGTTTTTAGCAATGACCTTGTAGCCTTACAACTGTCTGATTATGCTCAGGAAATATCAATTCCGATTAAGGAGCTCGTGGACCTGGGTCTTGTACAGCAGTCATCGAGTTTTTCTATGACAATGCTTGCGATGAGATCGGCAGGAAAAATAAATGCGGTATCAAAGTTACATGCAAGAAAGGCTAAAGAAATTTGGACTGATCATCCGATGCAAGCGATTACTAATGGAATCAACTTACCTACTTGGGATCAAGTAGGAAAAAATGATATTTGGGCAGCTCACAAAGAAAATAAGCGCAAACTAATAAA
>CAYGIM010000193.1:0-1728 GCA_964349895.1 uncultured Candidatus Peribacteria bacterium
CAACAAGAGTGCGTTCATTTATGAATACTTTGAGACAATTACTGGGGCGTAAAGTACCAGAGGGAGAAGATAGGCTAGAACATACAACTCGAGAAGATATTCGTGAATCTGAACAGGCACAAGTTGATACGTTTTTACGGGGAGATGCACAGCGAGAGCTGCTATGGGGTGGGATAACTGTTGAAGGCTTGGGTGTGGCTTTTCTTAGTTTAGGTGAAGTGCTCCTAAAGAGGAGAACTCCAGCAGTAGGTGTTATTGCAGATCCTAGTAATGATGCGGTAATAGTTCACCCTGCTGATATTTGGCATGGCAACGCCAATGATGGTTGGGATTCTGGCTGGGAGCAGTACTCTTATCGTACAGCAGCCTGGAATAGGGAGGGTAGCTTTTCATTATTCAAACCAATAGAAGAATGGTCAGCATCACAGAATCGAGGATATTATGATGTATCTTTGCTCAATGATCCCCACTTTTTCTATGATCAAGATATCTATGCAGCCGATGTTCTATTCCAACAACGGACTACACACTCTAGGCTCTTTCCTACTCTAGGCAATAGAATTATCCGAACCGCAAATGAAGGTAGAAGGGGTATACCTGCGTATGACTTCGGAACCCAAATTCAGCCTGGAGATGAAGTATTCTCCATGACTCATATCTTACTGGATTCTCATACGAGTATGTAATCGATTAGAAAATGCTACTAGCTATCTATGTTCAAAAATAAGTTTCCGCATACTTGATTCCTCAAGGATATAATTCCATCCGCCAGCTGGCGGACGAATGTACCACGGCTACCAAGAAAAAGCACTACGGCCTCTAGAAATAGAGGTCATTTTATTTTGCTTGTGCTTGCAATGTATCCGTAGCATAGGATATAAATAGTTAATATTTTAACGGAGAATACTATGATACCTATTGGGACACGAAGACTCGAGTCTGTTGACGAATTTCAACGTGTAGTTGACGGGGTTCAAAATCACCCTGACTATAATGAACCAGAAGCATTTGCACTCGGCTTGGCAAGAGTTGCAGTAAGTGGAGAAGTACTGGACGTAAAGTTCCCCTCTGTTAATCGTGCAGAAAATCATGGAACAGCAGCAATACTTGCTGGATCAACCAATAACTTTGAAGATGTTGATGAAAATGGATTTTTAACTAATCCCGTTTCAACATATCGTCAGATTGCAGCAGCTTTCTCGCCTTTTGAGGGAGATGGTAAGCCTCACCCAAACATTGATGCTACCCATGCAGTATTTGGAACAGAAAGTGCTCATCCTGAAAGATATTCTGTTAAGCCAGTACTAGCTCGAGTTGATGATTTAATGCAAGACCCTACAAGTGCTGTAGACGCTTGGTTTAGACTCAACCTGCTTTCGGCCAGAAAAGCTCAACCACACAAAGTTAGTACAAGCGGCGTATTTGGGCTCATGACAAACGTTGCATGGACGAGTGAGGGGCCAGTGTTGCCTGATGATGTCGAAAAAGTGCGTTCTGAGCTCCTGATGCATGATAGAGATCTTATCGTAAGAGGTGTAGACAGATTCCCACACATGCTCGATTATGTACGCCCTCCAAGCGGTGTAAGAGTCGCTGACGCTACCAGAGTAAGACTAGGTGCTTACTTAGGTGAAGGTACTACAGTCATGCACGAAGGTTTTGTTAACTTTAATGCGGGCACTCTAGGCAAAGCGATGGTTGAAGGTCGTATTAGCGCCGGTGTAGTCG
>CAYGIM010000194.1:0-1723 GCA_964349895.1 uncultured Candidatus Peribacteria bacterium
ATCTTCCATTTTCTTCTTTGGATAGAGGGAACTTATGCTCAAAACGAAATGTTAGATCCTTTAGTTGCTTGTTATAATACTCAAGGAGTTGGTGTTCTTTCTCCTTTTCTTCTATTCTGAGATATGCTTCTCGTCCATATGTAATTCCAGCAATTACCGCGCATCCTAACAATGTGGTTATAAGAGAGTATATTTGTTTCTTTGTTTGTCTTGCTCTCTTTGCATAGTAGTTATTCTTTGTATCAATGTTGAATGTATGGAAGTTTTTATCCTTATATTTTTCACGAAGTTCAGTGATCTCTTTTGCTGTATATGAGCCAACCTTGTTTCCTGGTGTGGGAAAAAGAAGCTGGTTAATAATCTTGTCATAGAAGTGTTGTCTGTCGACTCCACCGTGCTGATGTCTATCCTGGAGTATGTCTACCAGGCGGATGGCAACTTCCAGAAGAGCATATAGTGGGAGATCCTCATTGTCTGATATCTTTGGTTTGTGCTCACTAGGTACAGCATCTTCACACAGTCGTCGAAAGTTCTGGGAGGCTTTTCTTTGCTCATCTGTTGCATCAGGTCTGTTCTCGAGTGAGTAGAGATAGTACAAGTATTGAGCCACTTCAAATGTCGTCGGTAGTATTGAGAGCTCTGGTTTGTTTTCACTGCTGAGCTTGCTCTTGAGGTCGTAGGCTTGTTCCTCTTTATCCCAAGACATCTCTAGTGTAGTAAACAGATCCTTATGAAGCGCTGTGCTTTCTACTGGAGTAACCTGAAACCGCGCTGCGGCTTTTGTCCCTACTGCACTGACAATACATTCTTGTATGTATGCTACAGTCTCCGCTTCTGATAAGTGATTCTCTAAATCGTTTGTTCCGTTGCAGAGCTTGCTTAACCCCCTGATAAAGTATATCTGTGCAAGCTCTCCGGGAGCTAAGTGTTTGAGTAAAAGCTTAGCTGCACTTTTAAACATGTTTCTGTTATAGATGCGGTCAGCACTGGCATCGCAAGGAATCTTACCAACGTATAGCGCTCCATTTGAAATGGTAAGATCTAGGTTGTTGAGATCTGCTTCTTTTCCGTTTTCTTTGTACTTTACGTACAGCTTCTCGTCCTTAGATACGGGAAAGATAAGGCTCTTTGCCTCATCTTTTAATCTACCAACTATGCTTTGATTACTGCCTTTTCCCATGTGTTGTATCGTTTTCGACACACCTTGTGTCTATACCGATGCAATGTACGTATTCTGGCTTGTTTGTCAAATGGGCGGCCTTATCCAAGTCTGTCATCCTCGAGAGTAAGTACTCTTACGAGTCGGGGATCCATCCAAAGAGCAAACCCTTTAAACGGTCCCCCTCCTAACCTCCCCCGCGAACCGATGCAGGGGAGGGATAAGACCAAAGACTTAATGCAAAGGTTAAGGCCAAGACTTAGGGGAGGAGAGTACTCCTCTAGTACATCTGCGTATTGGACTTGATGATGTCGCGGATGCCTTGAGCTTCTTTGAGGAGGTTACCCGGTACACTGATCTGCCCGAGGGTGCGCTCGTTTTGTGAGTAGCTGAGGAAGATAAACTTGTAGGTGAGAAATGAGAGCTCATGGATGTACTGGTTGGGAGCCGCACAACACGAGCCCTGGAATGAGTTGTACTCACTATGGAAGTAGATCTTGGTCTCAGGCTCAAAGGCTTTCTGGCAGTGCTCACAGTTGCGATTTGGTGTGAAGTAGCCGAGGA
>CAYGIM010000195.1:0-1723 GCA_964349895.1 uncultured Candidatus Peribacteria bacterium
TACCTATTCCCCTTTCCTGCTGAGATCACCGCGAGGTCGGGCTTCACAGTCTTCAGATAACTCTCGTCAGATGATGTATTTGATCCATGGTGGCCAAGTTTGAGAATATCTGCATGAAGGTCTGTAGCATCTACTTCGACCAAGAATTTCTCAACATTCTTGGGCGAGTCTCCCGTTAGGAGCACCGATACGTCTTTATACCGAAGCATCGCCACAATAGAGGCAGTATTGGTCTCCAGAGTACGTACAGAACGTTCAGGGAAAAGTATGTCGAGATAGACCTCCCTTTGCGCATCAAGCACTACCCTCTGCCCTCGCTCAGCGAATACGATAGGGATGTGTTGTGTACTCACCCGTGCATTCAATTCATGATTGATACTACTGCTTCCCATCACATCTGTTTGTATAAACATATCTGATCTGTACCGACTGATCACATCGGGGAGTCCTCCGATATGGTCACTATCTGGATGAGTCACCAGAACGACATCAAGTGAACGGTCGTACATAGGTAATAATGCAGTGAGTTCCCGTATGACCGTGCCTGAAGGACCACCATCTAACAGTACCTGGTTGCCATTGGGAGCCTCGATGAAAATGGCATCTCCTTGTCCAATACTGAGAAAGGCTAGCGTCAAAAAATCTCTATGGAATTCATGCCAGAGTATATAACTTGCGATGCTTAGTCCTGTACAACATACCACACACCATAGTAGTACTATGGTAGCTCGAACTTTGTCGGGTAATTTTTGATATACTGTAGACATACTCGTTAATGTATCTACCCTATGAAACAATTTGAAGAGAAAAAGTTTGTCATTCCTGCACTCAAAGGTATCTCACCAAAGACTATTGAAGAACATCTGAAACTCTATACGGGATACGTAAAGCATGCGAATCTTATCCGTACAAAAATCGAAGAACTAAAAGTGGACGCTGAGAAAAATGCATATGCCCTCGGAGAAATACAACGACGGTTTGGCTTTGAGTTTGGCGGTATGAGGAATCATGAAATATATTTTGCAAGTCTTGAGGGCGGTGCGCACTCCCTATCAGACACAAGCCCGCTCCGTAAAGCGATTATCACTGCCTTCGGATCATTTGAAGGATGGTTAACTACATTCAAAGCAATTGCGTTGACCCGAGGAATAGGTTGGGCAATGTTATACCATGATCCTGTGTCCGGAGAACTTATAAACTCATGGGTTGACGAACAACATTTGGGACAGCTCTGTGGATGTACTCTCATTCTCGGACTTGATATGTGGGAACACTCGTTTGTTGCAGATTACCAACCATCAGGTAAGAAAAACTACGTTGAAGATTTCTTTTCAAATCTCAATTGGGAAGTTGTCGAGAAGAATTTCGCCGCACGAAGATAATAGCTATCACAATATATACTCCGTACATGAGTAAGGTGCCCTGTAGTGATACCGAGAATTCTACTGTCATCCATGAGAATTTTGACCACCATTTCACCATCAATAATTCATAGCCCAATAGGATGTGTGAAACTAACCCAAAGACATACGAAACCCAGTAGGATACAAATCCCATACTCCCCACAAGAAACACCGCGCACATAGTGACTGGAATCAAGGGGAGTACCAGTAAATTGACAAACAAGCCTCCCACAGAGATCATCCCCGAGAGATAGAGGATAAAGGGCATCACTGCAATCTGGGTCGACAGAGTACTCGCCACCATGGATCTTACGCCATAT
>CAYGIM010000196.1:0-1709 GCA_964349895.1 uncultured Candidatus Peribacteria bacterium
GAACTCAAGCCAGACACAAAAGGCTCCGACAATCCTATGTGGGTCGTGGATCCTCTGGATGCGACGACGGCATTTATCTTTGAGGTGGGACCTCGCTATTCATCGGTAATGATCGCTCTGATGAATGGCTTTGAAGTCGTCTTATCCCTCGTGTATTTCCCGCTCTGCGATGAATGGTACTATGCGGTAAAAGGACAAGGAGCATTTAAAAACGAAGGCACAAGATTGCGCACTTCTCACAGCTTTGCCCTGCTGAAAGAGTCTTGGGTGGATATGAATCAATACGGCAACAGCAAGTATGAAACTCCCGTGTTCAGACGCTTGCGAGAGAACCTTCGCTCTGAGAGAGGCGCCCGACTCGTCACTTCACAAGTTCCTCACTCAGGCATTGCCATGAAGCTACTCGATGGAAGCAAGCTCTCTGCCATAATCCACGACAACAATCCCCTGAGCATCAAACAGGCGGTATGGGATGTTGCGGCACCACAGCTCATCGTAGAAGAAGCAGGAGGAGTGTTTCTGAGCATGGAAGGCACACGGTACAATCCATTTCAACCTGAACCATTTATTGTTACCAGTTCAAAACTAATGGCATGGGAGATCATTGCGCTTCTGCATGATCTCGACAAATAAACACACATCGGCAAACATAGTAAAACCCCGAAGCGAATGCTTCGGGGTTTTAAACGTATGTATTTTTATCTCCTAACTGCTTGTACGATAAAGTAACAAGGATACTTCTGATTCCCTATCTGCTCAGAGGCAGGAAAATCAGATTCTTCTTCATACAGTTCCGGCGCAAAGTTCCGATAAAACTCTGCAGAGAAGTACTCCCCAATAGTGTGAGAAGGTTCTTGTAGAACTATGGTCCCGCCAAATATCCGTGAAGTTACGACCTCCTGCACAAAGTAGTCTCTCCCTTCCTCGGGCTTTTCCATGAATTGCCGAAATGGATGCTTGGAAAGATACAGGAGAGTTCCTCCAGGCTTGAGCACACGAGCAATCTCTTTTAGCACCCCAGGAACATCCTCCGACGTCTGGATTGCGTACTTGCTTAGAACCAGATCAAACTCAGCATCACCATAGGGCAACTCTTCCATGTTACCAACATGCAATACGGAGCGCGGTGAAGTGACTTTTGACAACTGAATCATCTCATCAGATGAATCAATTCCATATGTCGATTCCGCTCCTCTTCTCTCGTATTCCACAAGCTCTTGCCCAGCACCACAACCAACATCCAAAACCTTTTTACACTGAAAGTCTATACCTTTGAGCACCTCGCCAAAATGCTTGATACTCGGCTCATTACCACGACGACCATCACTGTAGATGCTTGCGAACTGATTGTACTGTTTTTTGATTTCTTTCATGTGTTTTTCTCCTATGTGTTTTCCGACGAGCAGTGTATAGCACATGCGCCATGATGTGTCAAATATAAATATCATTGTATATGGCTTATTCATAGGTATATAGTAATATTGTTAGTATTAATTATCAACATGGATCAACTTCTACGCGCCCTAGAACTATCCGAAAAAGACATCGTCCTTTTCAAAGCTCTCTACTCTGTAGGATCAGCAACACCTGCAGAGCTAGCAAGAATGACCGGACTCAATCGATCAACAGCATATGTAATTTTGGAAGACTTATTAAAACGCGGACTGATCTCCGAAGATGCATCTGCAACACAGCAAACATTCGTAGCC
>CAYGIM010000197.1:0-1705 GCA_964349895.1 uncultured Candidatus Peribacteria bacterium
AACTTACACCATTGAGAATTCGGAATTGAAAGGATTTCCAAATCTCAATCCGTTGATGATTGAGGAATGCCTCGGCAGTACGCCTTATATTCTCTACTTCGATGATTTCCGAGACACCATTCACGAGGAGATACTGATTGAAGGTGAGGCTGGCTCCCCTAAGGGGTGGCTTGCGATTATCGAACAGTTATTCAAAAAGACCAATTCCAGCTATTCAGTCTACAAACTTCAAGGGACCGAGGAACTTCAGCGAAAAAGCATCATGGCTGACGTGTGCAAGATACTCAATAACACGCTCGCTAAAGAGTGGGAGAAGTTCACCCTTGAGGAGGGATCGCGACTTGATGTTGATATTCAATACGCCGCCACAGAAAACAAACTGAATCTTTTCATAAAAGAAAACATCGATGGCAACGATCGCTACTTTGGTATTCAGGATCGAAGCAAAGGATTCTATTGGTTCTTTAATTTCGTGATGAAGTTGGAGTTTAATCCGAAAGTCCGGAGCATGGACGACAAAGACACTATCTACTTGCTGGATGAGCCGGGTTCCTATCTGCATTCGAGCGCACAAGCGAAGCTTTGCGAAAAGTTAGCCTTGTTGTCTCAAAACAACGTGGTCATTTATTGCACTCACTCACATTACTTGCTTGATCCAGACAAGATACCTTTGAGCTATATCAAGATTGCTCAAAAGAGCGGTGATGGAAGCGTAAAGCTCGTGTCACTTCCGGAATACAAAGACGATAAAAAAGAAAAGCGACTCGCGATCCAGCCGATAATTGATGCATTAAAAATCAAACCATTTATTACAGACTTTAATTTCGAGTATCTCTGTATCGTCGAGGGTATTTACGATTACTATGTTTTTGAGATGTTTCAAGGCGAGAACCACAACCTTAAATTCTTACCAGCCGTAAATGCGGACAGTATAAAATATTTCATCTCTATTGCCATTGGGTGGCGCGTTAAGTATGTGGCCATGTGGGATAATGATGCCGAAGGCAAAAAAGAGTTTACCAAAGCTCAAGGATTCTTTGGAGAAGAGGAAGCAAAAAAGTTTCTGCTCTTGCCGTCAGAGAATCCGCGCAAAAAGAGTTTTATCTTGCAAGACTTGTTCGCCGGTGGAGATCTTAAAATGATAAAGCAAGAGCTCGGCATTCCTACAAATACCGCTTTTGAGAAAACAATCCTTATGATGTATTTCAGCAACAAGCGCAATGAAATAGTCGGCAAAATTTCCGACGATACCAAAAAGGCAGTTAAGCACGTGTACACGAAAATTAATGAGCTGTATCAAAACTCAAACTGATTATGTTTTCCAATTTCCAAAAATTAATAAAGTTTCCGATAGTCCTTATCACCATAGGAGCTCTTGTTTTGGGATTTTTCTGCGTTGGGATGTTCAGTAAGTCAGCAACGCATATAACGATGTTGGAAAATACTCCATCGATGTCTATGACCAGCGCACAAGAGTGTTGTGGGTCTAGCATCTCGCATCATTTTGATACTTGGAAAAACATTACTTTGGCAGTGCCTGATAAGGTACGCGATAGTTTGATGCTGTTAGCATTGGGACTTGCTTTAATTTTAGGAGGTAGTTGGCTCTCACTGAGACATCGCTATCCTTTGCCAAACCTCGATATTTTGCGCTTTAAACTTTATATAAGACAAAACCCCGATCTCTTGCTTTTTAATCATTTAA
>CAYGIM010000198.1:0-1702 GCA_964349895.1 uncultured Candidatus Peribacteria bacterium
ATACATGGTATACCCAGTTCACGGCTGACGATAGCTGCATGTGACATGAGACCTCCCATATCGGTGATGATTGCACCAGCTTTTTTGCATGCCACGATAAGCTCCGGTGCCGTAGTCTCAGCGACTAAAATATCTCCCTGATGCATATCGTCTATCTCAGCATTGAGTCGAGCAAAGTCACTATAGTCCACCGCGATGATCTTTACTCTACCCGTCACCTTCCCTTTGCTCGCACTCTGGCCAGATACGTGATCACTCGAGATGATCTCTTCTGTAAAGCTATTGATAATACTCCGCGCATCATCACCTTCTATAGGATCCACTTGGTCATAGGAGCACACATATGATTCAGAACGTCGCATCACCCGTTCTACATCCAATGCAGGATCAGCATAGAGAGCTAACATCTCTTCCTGTGTAAGGTTTTCAAATACCTCAGGTGCCAAAGAGAACTGTTTACTCAACTGTTGGAATACAGTACTTGCATACCCCGTAGGCTCAAATATTACTGTGTTCATAAAAGACCTCACCTCGTCTTTAAACATCGACATCAACGTAAGATTCTGATCAATAGTCTTTGGGTGCTCGCGCTCTATAAACGCCTTATCGGTATACTCAAAGTTCATCTTTGTGTACTCACCACAGAGCGTACGTGTGTGATCAAAGAACTGACTCAGTGCTTTTTGCGATATATAATCCCTATCTTGTATGTCTGTCTCAAAGAACCGCCTGAACGCTCCTTCATGCTCTCGCATCATCTGTTGGTACTCTACAAAAGCATCTTCATGACGATAAAACGCTAGCCCATCATCCAGCGCTCGGGCGTATGCAGATTTGGCAAAGTATTGTTTAAAAAGACCTTTATCGATCATAAACAGCGCCTCAAGCGAAGCATAGATCTCTCTATGGATATCAGTGACAAACACGTTTACTCCTCGGAACCACAGCGCCAGCATATAGTCGTCTTTTTGGAATCTCGAAGGTGCTTTTGCCGCTTCTAGAATGTGGACCTCTCCCGTATCGGCATTTACTTCTACCAAATCACCGTCTTTAAGCAAATCTGTAATATTCTCAAAACCCACGATACAAGGAATTCCGAGCTCTCGGCTCACGATTGCAGCATGAGAAAGAAGTCCGCCTTGGTTGGTAAGAATAGCAGATGCTTTTTTGCAAGCAGCCATAAGCTCCGGAGAAGTAGTTTCCGCGACTAAGACATCGCCTTGTTCCATATCTTCTATAAGCGCTGCTACTGTATCATACGTGTCTGCACCATACTTCATGACCTTCACCCGACCAATCACATTGCCTGAATTTGCTACAATCCCTTTAAGACTACTATCGTTCTTCTTTGAGATATACGAAGCTATAAACTGCATAGCTGTCTGCCCCTGCAATCGATTAACACCACTCACGTCAGTTACAAAGGCATATGTAGTTCTTCGTTCATCTATATCGTGTTGAGGCAAGAGGCCCCCCGACACAAACAAATATGCTATCTCCTCGCGCGAGTAGCAGTTGAGATCATTGATATCGATAGAAAACTGCTTAGCAACTTTTTGCAGAGCTATAGAGAGATATGAATTGGTCCCAAAAATCATGGCGTTCATATGCTCACGAGCACTATTCTTGATGGTTTCTAATGCTTTAAGGTTGCGAGCAATGACAGGATTTTCTAAAGAAGCTTTGTACGACCCATCTACAT
>CAYGIM010000199.1:0-1681 GCA_964349895.1 uncultured Candidatus Peribacteria bacterium
ATCGGATACTGCATGTCAGCATCCTGTACCTTCTGGTAATGCGTAGGTTGTGTGCTCGGATTTTTTATCAAGTCCCACGGCTTAAGGTTGTATGTATTTGTCTCCTCACTATCCCAAAATGGAACATCGAAGTGCCACATAAGATCTCCCACTGGCATCACAACAATAGGCTCATCAAGTGACCAGACCTTTTCTGACGACCAATTAAAATCAAAGCCTACCTCTTTGATAATGTCTGGTACATCATCCTCATACTCTCGATTATCTAAACTATCTATATTCATGCTTAATAACAATTCATGGTGCTGCTGGGGAGATTTGAACTCCCAAGAAGTTTCCTTCATACGCTTCTGAAGCGTACGTGTCTACCAGTTTCACCACAGCAGCAATATGTGGATGCCTTGCCATTGTGCAAAAACTTCAGCATTCATGCAAGAAAAATGTGTACGGATCGTATGATGACATATGGAAAAATCATCCCAATGTGCTAAGCTGGGCGCTATATGGAACATCTGACTCCGACAATACGACCAGCCGTTGAGAGATTGCAGACGCTTCTTGCGCAGAATTGCGATAAGCGGATCTGTATCGTAGGTACGAGCTGTGTGGGGAAAACTACACTTCTGGATGAGCTACCTGGGGTCTTGGATATGGATGACTTGCTGTTTGGTAATGCACAAAAAGGCCTTGAGCCATTGCTCACTCAAGAAGAGATAGTGTATGTGTGCGGGCCTTGGACATCTGATGTTGGTCAGTTTATGATCCAAAGGGCACAAGAGCTGATCGAGATAGAGGTAGGGAGTCCTGTCATTGGCACGATTGTTTTCCCTGCGGACGTAGTTATCGAGATTACGACTCCTGACGATGTCTTACGAGAACGGATCCAACGACGCGGGATGAATGAGAATGATGTGTTTGCTATGAAGGCGCAGATCGAATCTAAGATTGATCAGTTGGGAATAGAAAGAATAGTGGTGAAGAATATATAGTAATACGTTCAGATCTTATGACAGATGTATATCAATATTTAGATACCAACAAGGTCACGTACAAAGAACATAAGCATCCGCCTGTGTTTACCTGCGAAGAATCTGAGAGACTTTGTCGTGATATACCAGGGCTTGCCTGTAAGAATCTCGTACTGGTAGGTAAGGCCACAGGTGCATACTATCTGTTAGTCATGCCTGCAGCGAAGCGTGCGGATCTCAAGAAGTTTGCAGAGGTGGTCAGTGAGAAGAGAGTGAGTTTTGCAAGTGCGGAAGTTGTCCGAGAGAAGCTGGGGCTCGAGCCTGGCTCTGTATCACCCTTTGGGCTGATCAATGATACAAATCAAGAAATGAATATGTTTATCGACCGAGAAGTCTATGATGCACCAATTGTAGGCTTTCATCCAAACATCAACGATGCGACACTCGAGTTAACGCAAGAAATGTTTCATACCTACCTGCAGAGCCTTGATCATGTGACAAATGTGGTGGATTTATAAGGAGGTTAGACGAGATATAGTACTAGGACATATTACAATACCGGTGATTGAAACCATGTTTCAGGGGTGAGCACGAACCATAAATGATATTACGAAACATTATCTATTTTGCACGTGAACCCAGGGTTCGGTGGCTGCCGTGAGGGGATGACATATATATGAACTCTGTACCAGATCTTGACTGTACAAGCTCTC
>CAYGIM010000200.1:0-1643 GCA_964349895.1 uncultured Candidatus Peribacteria bacterium
GTTATATACCGCAGTCTGGCATCTGGAGGGGACAAGAAAAAGGTCAAAAAGGGTGAGCTGCCTGGTATGAGTATCCACGAGGAGTTTTCCGACAAGCACTGGGAGGCAGAGAAGAAGATGCTTGAGAAGGAGATCCAGACGGGAATATTGGAAGCTATCAAAGAAGCTTCACTGATTCTCTTTATGGTGGATGCGTCTGAGGGTGTAACCGAGCTAGACCGAGATGTAGCTCGTATTCTTCGTAAGTCACAAAAGAAGGTTGTGCTGGTTGCCAACAAAGCCGAAAAGGGTAGTGCTCAAGACTCGCTCCACGACTTTTACTCACTCGGTATGGGTGAGGTTTTGCCTACCTCGACCCTGGGTCGTATCGGGCTCACAGAAGTGCGCGATGTGATACGAGTCACTCTAGCACCACTTATAAAAGATGCAGATCCGGAGGCCTCAGAAGAAGTCGATGAGACGGAAAAGAAGAAAGAGATCAAGGTCTCGATCATTGGTACACCAAATGTCGGCAAGTCTTCTCTTTTTAACGCTATTATTCAAAAGAAAAAGGCCCTTGTCTCAGATATTCCCGGTACAACTCGTGATACCATAGACTCGCTTATCATGTATGAGGGCACGCCTATTCGCTTTCTCGATACAGCAGGATTGAGACGCCGAGGCAAGATCGTACCTGGTATTGAGTCATTTAGTGTGATCCGGACCAAGGCTGCTGTCGAGAAGAGTGATGTCGCTCTGCTGGTAATGGATGCAAAACGTGGCGTTCGCAAGCAGGATCAGCATGTGGCCGAGCTTTTGCTCGACTCACATACAGGTGTTGTGTTGGTGGTAAATAAGTGGGATCTTACCGAGAATGTCATGATGGATCGCTATGTCATCTATCTTCAGAAGAAGTTTCCTTTTCTCTCATACGCTCCTGTCGTCTTTACATCAGCGTTGACCAACCGCAACATCGAGAAGCTACCCGAGATGATTGTTGCATCTTGGAACGAGCGACAAAAGGTGGTAGACGAGGCACAGCTCACGACATATATGAAGTCGGTTGTGCTGAAAAAGCCGATACCCAAAAACACCTTTATATCGATCATGCAGACAGGTACCAATCCTCCAGCATTTCGTATTCTTTTGGACAAAGAGTATCTTCACTATAGTGCCAAGCGTTACCTAGAGAGGCAGATTCGTGAAAAGTTTGGATTTGAGGGAACACCGATCGATATGGAGTTCACAACCAAGCCCAATAAGCGAAATCAAAAGGGCGGAAGGAAAAAGAAATAGGCACCTTAATCACGAGAGAATTATGATGATAGATTGCTCTATCGATTCTACGGATGACATCCCCCTGATAAGGGGGAAAGAGGGGGTTTTCTTGAGACGACATATACCTTACAATCCATCACTTCTTTCTAAGACCAGGGAACTACGCAAGCAGATGACTCCTGCCGAAAAGAGGATATGGTTTGAGGTCCTTTCGCGTAAACAATTTATTGGGTGCAAGTTCTTACGACAAAAACCATTGTGTAACTATATTGTTGATTTTTACTGCTCAGAGTTGCTTTGGGTTATTGAGATTGATGGGGATTCACATGCACAACAAGAAGAGTATGATTTAGGAAGAACGAATGATCTTATGCGCTATAAGATAG
>CAYGIM010000201.1:0-1610 GCA_964349895.1 uncultured Candidatus Peribacteria bacterium
GATGGTGAAAGACCGAGTCATCGTACCTCTTACCCTGAGCCCATTTACTCTCACCAGCGCGCTGCGTAGGGGAGTCATATCACTAGGAACAGCAGGAGAAGGAACCTATACAGTCAGTGCATCGGCATCCAATGGGGCAGTAAGCACCGTGCTCAACACGATTCGTTTTGTGATCGATCGGACACCGCCCAAGCTTCTGAGCCAGACAACGATCAAGACACCGGCACTCGAGTCGCTCTATAGCAACAAACAAGCCTTTATCAAGTTTACATGGGCAGTAACCGAGACAGGAAGCTCGATCCTCGACAACACCATCGGTATCATCGTAGAGAAGAATGCTCTCCTTACAAACCAGACGCAGTTTCCCAACTCGTTTCTCAAGAAACAAGGAAACATCATCGAGTACGTGTACTTTGTGTCGAGCCCTGGAACGTATATCGCCAAGCTCAGCCTAGAAGATCTCGCAAAAAACAGCGCGGTGATGAGCTCGTCAGGAGCGATCATTACCGAGCAAGACCTGATCTCAAATACACCTTCTACCCTGCCATCAGCGTACGACTGGAATGCTGAGAATGGTGATATCAATCGAGATGCGACGGTAGGTATGAGAGATTACCGTCTGTGGAAGATACAAGAAGAGGTGCAAAAGCAGCGCACAGCAGAAGAAGAGCAGCGATCATTTCGGCAGTTCATCAGCTTTATCCAAGCGTATAGTACCAACCCAACGCTCTTTATCGCGAACTGATTATATAGATCCCAGACGAGTACTCGGGGATGACAAGTATGTCATTTGATAAACGGGATGAGTGCCATGCGTCGAGCATTCTTGATAGCTCGAGAGATAGCCTTTTGTTGCTTGAGTGAGGTACCCGTGTAATAACGCTTTTTGATCCGACCAAATCGATCAATAAATCGACGGATCAAACGAACGTTTTTGTAATCAACATAGGTTACATCTTTGAGCAGGTGACCGATCTTTTTCTTTGGTGGCTGTGCCATACGTCTTGTAATAACAAATAATACTATAGGTTTTCTATCTCATCATCGATATCTTCGCCCGATGCTTGATCCAGAGAGAGGATAAGCTCCTCATCCTGTTCTTCATACTCCTTTGTATCATCTTGCGGGCGTTTATCAAGCATTCTCATGTCATATATCACAACTTCTGTCCGGTAGGATCTCTTACCATCGGGGAGTAAGAATGAGCGAGTCTTGAGATAGCCCTCTACATAGAGCAACTTTCCTTTCTTTACAAACTGAGCGCATTTTTCGGCGAGACGTGACCATACTACGATGTTGTGAAACTCGGTGAGAGTTTTACGTTCTCCACTTCTGGTCGTCCAATCCCTGTTGGTTGCTAGGCCAAAGAGTACTACTCCCTGCCCATTTGCTGTCGTTTTATAGACAGGATCCCTCGTAACATTGCCTATCAAGATAACCTTATTTACGCTTCTCATACGAGGTAGCTTAAAGGGATACTATGACTCGAGCTCTTCAAATATCTTATCCAACTTGGTGTCAAACTGCTCATCTACTTCTGACTTTGCAGACTTTTTCTTTGGGGCTGCAGTCTTGGGCTCTTCCTTTGCAGGCTTCTCTTTTCTGATCTT
>CAYGIM010000202.1:0-1605 GCA_964349895.1 uncultured Candidatus Peribacteria bacterium
TGGTAGCTCGTCGGGCTCATAACCCGAAGGTCGTTGGTTCAAATCCAACCCCCGCAACCATAAACTACTCGTTATACTCGA
Organism: uncultured Candidatus Peribacteria bacterium; assembly: GCA_964349895.1. Classification (GTDB taxonomy): domain Bacteria; phylum Patescibacteriota; class Gracilibacteria; order CAYGIM01; family CAYGIM01; genus CAYGIM01. Next base: position 82 of record CAYGIM010000202.1, read on the forward strand.
GTTTATGGCACGCCATCCCTACACACTTTGAAAGTGGGGCTAGTTTAATGTATCACCTAGTAGTTTATGCTGTGTACCTGAATGCAATGAATGGTTCATAGCTCATTATTAAATGTACATAGTTAAAACGCGAGGTCGTATTGCTACAACTCTCGCGTTTCTGCACATATTTGTTTTTCATATGACTACCCCTTGGTTACAAACCAGAGTAGCCATGCTGCCGTAACGAGTGACCACGTGAGCCAGTTCGCAACCTCTGTCAGATACAGCCAGATACGATTCTTGTCATCTTTGCTTTCTTCTTTGAGAAAGATCATCTGGAAGAATCGGGTACCGATGCTCCCATGACCCATGCATATCGCGAAGAACGGCATTCCGGCAGCCCCCTCTATGAATATTTTGGTGGCTGCCAGGATATTTGGAGTGATCTTATATAGCACCGACTGGAGTCCCTGACCAATCGTAGGAGTTTTGTAAAACTCTCCTACTTTCTGACTCAGATAACTTCCGAGGATGATTACGACACAAAGTGTAGTATCGACCCATGACCAGATCTTGCTCACGTCGTGGGTGAAGAAGGCGAGGGTATCGAACCCAAGCCCTACCATCCATGAGCAGTAGATGATCATGGCTCTGACTGAGGCCTTGCTTGGCATGACCTTGTGAGCCTTGATGCCAAGTCTGAAACTCCAGACCATACTTATTACTCCAGCTAGGTAGCTGGAAAACAGTTGGCCCGCAACACTGTGCAGGATCCCAAAGAACATGCTGATGCACGTGCCTAGGCATATAAACAGCTGGATGTAAAAAAACACCGTGAGCATCTGCTCTTTTTTCATGCTATGTCCTTTCTTTTGTTTTGGTGCGATGCTTGTACCAAGAATAAGCCGAGATGTCAAAGGAGCCTTAGCAAAGCCGATTCAGGAATTGTCGACAAAACAAAGATAACGCCCACATATAAAGTGTCGTTATATCAGAATGAGCCACAAGCTAAAGAGGGCCGTGGTTTGGTAGCACGGCCCCAATTCTTACTGTTGTATTTTTAGAATATCTTACTGGGTCCTGATATTCCTGGTTAGAAATAGGATCCCTTGAAGATAAACGCAATGCCCAAATGGAAAGCTATCAGGATCGTATTTATTGTTATAACTAGATTACTTGACTTATAAACCTCCCAAAAGTGCACGATTCCTGCCAGTGACAGGAAGGTAGTTAAAAGTGCAAGAGCTCTCAATTCAACATTGTTTACTAGGCTGGGTACAGCCGTTGATAGAGTCACAATAAGAGATAGCAATGTCAATGCGCTAATCGTTTTAGCGCCTATCATTGTAAGAGTTTCTTTGGAGAGCTTACTTAATTTTAATGTCTTAATCATTTGTTTTTCCTCTTGAGTCTTTGTGTTGCTTACTTATATAGCATCCATGCTTGGCTCGTCAATATCTATTGTCATAAGGCTAAAATATTTGAGCAGATGAGATCTTTGCCTATAATAAAAACCGTATCTCATGCCGAGATGGCGAAACT
>CAYGIM010000203.1:0-1604 GCA_964349895.1 uncultured Candidatus Peribacteria bacterium
ATCACCCAGAGCTTCTTTTTCTCTTGCTCGAGATCTTCTTTGGCCTTCTTTGCGATCTCATCTTTCTCGGTTAAAAGTTTTTGGTATGCGTCTTTGAGATCACTTTCTTGCTTCTGAAACTGAGCACGTAGATCTGCCTCCATGTGGTCCTTGAGTTCTTTTCCTAGAGCATCACTTACTTGGATCTCGTGGTTACAGTGTGGACAGGTGAGTATATTATTCATGCTTAATTTACGGTAGATATGCGTCACCTTTTTTATCTACGGTGCCTTGGCCCAAGATATTTTTCTTCACGGTGGGATTGCCGTAGTACCAGATCGAACCAACGCCTTGTATGCTCGCATCCAACGTATCTTTTACACTGAGGGTAGTATCCCCATGGCCTCGGAGGGTGACGTTTACATCTTTGCATACGAGCCCTGGAGAGAACACGGATACATTACCCTTGAGATCAAATACTCCTTTTGCAACCTGACCACTGAGTGAGAGAATCGTATTTCCCGAGGTGTCAAAGGTGGCCTGGTCGGCATTGATTGATCCCTCTAGGCTGACATTGCCAAGAGTCACAAGCTTAAACGGCGTCTTGGAGCTCACGTTCCCTGATGCTTTGATATCGCCTCTGAGTGTGACGTCTGAGAAGCTTGGTGCATAGACCTTGATAATGGCCTTCTCTTTTGGTCGCACGATAGGGATAAATCGTGAGTACGGGTAGCGTATGTTGAGTGTGCCATTTGTGACCTCTCTCTGAGCATAGCTTATCAGGTTGTCTTCTGCGGTGATCTCGATCTTGTACTTGGTGTCATGGACAAACTCTATGCTGCCCTGGCCTTCAAATACGACACTTTGGTATGTAGGTGTCAGTTCGCTTTGGGTGATCATCTTTCCTGATCCATCGATAATCAGCAGGCCAAGGGACCAGAGAACCGCAGCGACAGCCCCTATCACGACGATGACAAAGAGGGCGATACAGCTAATGAGTGAGCGAATGGGATTCATAGAGACGTATAGCGGATATGCTCATATTGTAGCAGAGAACTAGCCGGGAGAAAGGGGAAGGCTCGTCTACGTATAGGTGTTGTTAATCACAGTTGACACAGTCGGTATAAGTGGCTTGACAATAATCCTGCATCTAAGTAAAGTGTGCGTCACATACCTTATAATATTCACGAATATATGATGAATAAGAAGATCATGCTTGCAGGCGTTTCTTCCCTCTTTCTTGCTGGATGCCCTACGACACCACCCGTTCAGACACAAGTACCAGTAAAACAACAAACAGGTCTTTCTGATGCCGAGAAGATCGAGATCTCAGCGCGCGTGACCAAAACATTGCTTGAAAAGATTGGAGGCGATGCTCTCGAAAAGGCTAGCCTCCAGGGGCAGCTCAAGACAGCTCTCGATAAGCTCGAGAAGGCTCAGGAGCGACTTGAGAAAGCAGGATCTCAGGGCCTTGAGGCAAACCCACCTTTAGCAGCTCCAAAGGCAGGGTTGAGTAAGACGACTGGAGTTCTGTACCCTCCACTGCCTCTAGATACTCCACAGTCATACTTCTTTTCAGGAGGCGCTACCTCATCTGCGCCGAGTGCACCACTTTCTCCTAGTAC
>CAYGIM010000204.1:0-1558 GCA_964349895.1 uncultured Candidatus Peribacteria bacterium
GAAGTGTACCTTCAATACGCGGCCGTTTGCTCCAGGACAACACGGAAAGTCAAAGAAGAAGTTTTCTGAGTACGGAAGACAGCTACGCGAGAAGCAGAAAGTGCGTTCTATCTACAATCTCTCTGAGCGTCAGTTTTACAACCTCTATTCTTCTGCAGCCAAGAAAGAAGGATCCACAGGTGAATGGTTTCTTCGTTTTCTCGAGATGCGTCTCGACAACATTGTATATCGCTCACAGATTGTAACCTCTCGTGATCATGCTCGTCAGGCGATCGTACACGGTCATTTTACCGTCAACGGTAAGCGTATGGATATCCCTTCATATCTGGTAAAGAAAGGTGATGTTATCGGTCTTTCTTTGTCCGGTACGAAGCACGGAGCGATCAGCTTTAATGGACAAGACAAAAATACACCACGCTGGCTTTCTGTGGATTACAACGCAAAAAAGATCGAGGTTGCCGACGATCTGACTGCTGGAGATATCGATGAATCAATCAACATACAGCTTATTGTCGAGTACTACTCTCGATAGTATACTAATCTAGAAACGTTACTTTTTCCTTTCCTTTTAGCCCCTAATACTTCCCACGACATGCATATTATCCATGAAGAAATCGGAGTACCAAAAGTTGTTGCTAATAGAATTGATGGAAATACAGTTCTCTTCGCTATGGAGCCACTTCCTTCTGGATATGGTACGACCATCGGGAATTCGCTGAGGCGTGTATTACTTTCTTCACTTCCTGGATCTGCTCCGGTGGCTATCAAGATAAAAGGGGCAAAACATGAGTTTGCAGTTGTACCAGGATTTACGGATTCTGTGCTCGATATCATGCTCAACCTCAAGAACCTCTATATCAAAAAGCATACCAAGGACTCAAGCACGCTCAAGATACATGTAAAGAACCGTGAAGGTGTCATCACTGCTGCAGATATCGTAGCGCATGCCGATGTGGAGATCTTGAATCCTGACCTCTATATCACGACGCTAGATAACAAGTCGGTAGAGTGCGATATCGAGATCTTGATCGAGAAGGGTGTAGGCTATCTGCCAGCGTCTGAGCTCAAGAAGCGTATGACAGACACAGACTGGTTGATCATGGATGCGGCATTCTCTCCGATCCGTCGCGTCAAGTATGATGTGGTCTCTGCTCGTTTTGGTCAGCGTACCGACCTGGACCGTCTGGATCTCACGATCGAGACCAATGGTGTCGTATCTCCTGAGGAGGCTCTCAAGTTTTCATCGACTGTTCTCAAGTCGTACTTTGGTCTCTTTGAGCTTGATGGAGTACTTATAGATCAGGAATTCTTGAGCAATGCGGAGGACATCCTCAAGTCTGAGACCGAGAACAAGCAGCGAGAGATCGAGAAGGAAAAAGAATCATATACTCCGGTGGAGATTCTCAACCTTTCTCCTCGAACCCTCAACGCTCTTATCAATGGTGGTATCGGTTCGATCGAGCAGCTGAGCAAATGTACCGAAAGTAAACTTGCTAACTTGCGAGGTTTTGGTAAAAAGGCTATGACAGAGATTCGAGCAGCTCTTGAGAAGAAAGGA
>CAYGIM010000205.1:0-1558 GCA_964349895.1 uncultured Candidatus Peribacteria bacterium
AAATATATCGAGAAGTGCATCATAGGGATGTTCTGTGAAACCTATGTAGTGCGCCTCTTGTTTCTTGAGATCTACGATACGAGATAGGTGTGGTGCGAATATCTCAAATGACTGCTTCTCTTTTGCCTCGTGCCATACTTCGTATGCTTCTGCGGTCGTACGAGCAAGATCTTCGACGAGTGTTGCGGGCAGTTTCTTTTCTCGGTCGTACTCACGCCGTACTTCTCGTACCAAGATAGTCTCTTCATCGCTCAACGTACTACCTTCAAGTGTCGAGAGGAGATCTCCGATGCTATCGTGAGTAAACTTTGTATGCAAAAGACTCGATATATCACTGATCGCTTGGACTCTTATCTCCATGCCGTGCTTGGGCATTTTTACTTCTTGATCCCAAGAGAGCACTTGTAGGGCGTGCTTATATGATGTGAGTTCGCTGAGTTTTGATCGGAGGTCGGTTAGTGCGGTTTTTGTATCCATGGTATCTATATGTCATTGCGAGCCTGAGTATGTCGAAGGCGTGGCAATCTAGGTTATAAAGTATAGGCTTTGTTGCTGAGGAGTATAATTCTAAACGCAATTTGCAAAATGTATCGTCATCCTCGACTAGTTCATTATGTCAAAAAGGGAGTTGATCGGTCTTCGAATTCCTCAGACCCTGAGCTTGTCGAACGGGGATCCATACATTGGCTTCGCGTCTTTGCTCTATACATCTTGTATTTCAGTATTTACATATTTCTAGAACGCTTCCTGGATTGCCGCGTCGGGTACTCCTCGCAATGACATATTCATCCTGCAGGATGAATATGTATTCTTACTGCGCGTTCTGATTCTTCGGTTTGTTCAGATCATCGATGTACGACTTGAGCTCCTCGAGGGTGAATGGTATCGATAGTGGATTTCCATTCAAAAAGAATGATGGCGTACCTCGCAGTGCAAGAGATGCTGCTTCTTTTTCGTCATGTGCTACACGATCCTTTACACCTTGTGAGTTCATGTCTGCGACAAATCTCTCAGCATTGAGTCCGAGATCTCGTGCATATCCTCGTGCTTTGGACCCAAAGTCTGTGGTGGCACTCCACTCGTCTTGGCGGGCATAGAGCAACTCTATCATCTCCCAAAACTTACCTTGGTTGCTTGCCGCCTCAGCAGCATATGCAGCACTCAGAGCATTCTTGTGAAGTGTGCGCAGAGGGAAGTGACGAAACACGACTCTTACTTTATCCGTATAGGAGTTGGAAAGCTCTTTGATGATAGGGTAGTAGGCTGCACAGGATGGGCACTGTAGATCTGCAAACTCATAGAGCGTTACGGGTGCATGGGCATTACCTATCACGTGATCGGTAGGAGTGACGGTAAAGATTTGGTCTTTTGGTATGCTGTTTTCTTGTGGGATCGTCTGTGTGACCAAGACGCTGACTACTACAATAGCTACGATAGCTAGCAGGCCTAAGAGGATGCCTTTGATCGTATCGGTCTTTTCTGAGATCATATCATTTCGTTTCATAGCTGCGATCTAGAGGATAAAGATACTGAAACTGCCTTAGACCCTCTATCGTAC
>CAYGIM010000206.1:0-1558 GCA_964349895.1 uncultured Candidatus Peribacteria bacterium
GACTACGATTACTGTCTGGTGCACCTACTGGATGAGCATGATATCTACCGTGATCAGTTCTATGCGGCCAAAGAATTAGGGCGCGAGATAATTCTCGACAACTCACTGTTTGAGCTAGAGGTCCCTTTCGACCCTGATCGATTTGCAACACACATTGAGAAATTACGACCCGACTGGTACATCATTCCAGACAAATTAGAGGACTGCGAGTTTACCATACAGGGTGTTCTCGATTGGCGTCTAAAGTATGCCGACCATGTACCGGGGAAGACAATCGGGGTGGTGCAGGGCAAGTCGTATGAGGAGATAAGAAAGTGCTATCTCAGCATTGCTCCTCTGGTAGATAAGGTCGCTATTTCGTTTGATTACTCGTTCTTCTTCGATCCCGAGGAAACCGAAATCAACAAATACATGCAGTGGGCAATCGGACGAAGGATGCTTCTTTCGAGGATGCTTTCAGAAGGCATCATCGATCAAGAAAAACCACATCATCTGTTAGGTTGCGGATTGCCGCAGGAATTTACGGCATATCGCAATTACAAATGGATAGATTCTGTTGATACCTCCAATCCTATCGTTCATGGTCTTTACTGGATACAATACGGAGAAAACGGACTAGAAACAAAGGTCTCACACAAACTGCATACCCTTCTTGGTGCAATTCCTACACAGCACTCGAAGGATATTATCTTTCACAACATCAAGAAGTTTAGGGAGTTTTGCAATGGCACGCCCGTGGATAGCGCTGTATAGTCAGACTGGTTCCGAGATTCTTACGCTTAGTCGACTGCTTGGCCGAGTGCCTGACGAAATAATTACCAACACGCAAAGAGAAGTAGATCCGGCGTTCAACGATCTCAGCTACCGCCTCTTTGTAAGAGGCCAGCACAAAGATCTGATGGCCTACCTGCGAACGGCGTATGGTTCGAACCCAATCGTAACACTCCACGGGTACCTTCGTATCATACCTGAAGACATCTGCTTCAATATGGATGTGTACAACGGTCACCCAGGACTGATCACCCAGTATCCGGAACTCAAGGGAAAGGATCCCCAAGAAAAGGTCTGGATCTCACGCGAGCGCTACGATATAATAGGTAGTGTGATTCATAAGGTGTCTCGTGATCTTGATGGGGGACCAATCATTGCAGAGGCGAGCGCAACGTATGGAGACAAAGGATCCAAGGTTGTGCTGTATAATCAGTTGAGATGTCTCTCGCTTACAACATGGCTTAACTTTTTTGGGAACGAATTATATGAGAATCGGGATAACAGGAGCACATTCCACCGGCAAAACAACCCTCCTGAATGCTCTTAGGTCGGAACCTTCATTCAAGCACCTAACTGTTTGTACTGAGGTTACTCGCGACATTCGCAAGCTGGGTTTGGAGATCAACGAGGGTGGTTCTGACATCAGTCAAAAGCTGATTATGAACCAACACATCGTCAACATCTTCATGCACGAGAATATGATCACCGACAGGATCTCTCTTGACGGTTTGATCTATACTGAGTGGCTGCATGAGAATGGCAAGGTGTCGTTTGAGACTCTGGAATA
>CAYGIM010000207.1:0-1507 GCA_964349895.1 uncultured Candidatus Peribacteria bacterium
TCCCCTCTCTCATCGCAATCGCGCTCATAGCAATCACTACATACGTGATTATTAGCAACGTGAAGAAACGCATCGAGAAGTCGTTATTGCAACCAAATCAAGACCAAGATCTTGAGCTGGAAACCATCGACATATAAAATATTCCCATAATGCCTGGCTATGAAATGTTCTATCATCCTTCTTCATGTAAGTCTCGACTGGTGGTCAAACACACAGCATGCTCATAATGCAATAGAGTCGATTATCAAAAATCCGCCTGCATGCGATTTTGAAATCATCTTGGTAGACAATGGTTCAACTCAGCTAGCTGATATAGACGGTCTCGAAGAGCGTTGGAAAGAACATGTACAGTTTGTACGACTTTCGAAAAACTTGGGCTACGGTCAAGGGAACCATCAGGGAATACAGAAAGCAAAGGGTGAGTATGTCTGTGTCATGAATCCTGATGCAAAGATGTTACCCAACGCCATCGATATCTTGGCATCGTACCTCGACAACCACCCAGAGGCCGGCATGGTTGGTCCGAAGATCTCCAACCCAAACGGCACGATACAAGATACATACCGAAGCTTCATGGGGCCTTTTGACTGGCTTCTCAAGCGCCTGCGGTTTCTACACAAGATACCCGCGATAAAGAAACGCATGGCGGAACACCTGATGTGGAACATAAACCCTACAAGTCCTACCGAAGTAGACTGGCTCTATGGTTCCTTTATCCTGATGAGAAAGAGCATGTACGATATGTCCGGTGGATATGACCCACGCTACTTCCTCTTTGCAGAAGATATGGATCTATGCCGCTCGTTTTGGACGCGAGGGTTTCGTGTCGTATTTGTCCCTGAGGCACAAGCGATCCATGGATCAAAAAGACTTTCAGGTGGAAGCTTCTTCCGAGCACTCTTCAAAAAACTCTCGTGGATTCATCTTACGAGTCTCATAAAGTACTTCTTGAAATGGGGCTTTAAAGTGCCAAAATTCCACGATTAAATCTCGAGTATTCCTATTTGTCTTATTATTCCCCTTTTTTCGTTGACAGTAGTAGGTACCTTATATAGAATTGGCTTCGCCGGTGGTTATCACCGTCACGTTTCTTTTGTTTTTTGATATTCAGAATGTAGTAGAAAATCTACTGTCTATTTTTTCTTGGCACATTTATGTGCACAGAATTTTTCAAGAATTAAAACACCTTTAATTCTTGGACAAACATTGTTTGAATGAAGAGTTTGATCCTGGCTCAGAATTAACGCTGGCGGTGCGCCTAATACATGCAAGTCGAGCGAGATTGTTTTATATAGCAATATGTAAAACAGGAAAGCGGCAAACGGGTGAGTAATATGTTGGTATCTGCCCCACACACAGGAATAATTCATCGAAAGGTGGACTAATACCGGATGGTCCCGAAAGGGTAAAGACGCAAGTCGGTGTGGGAGGAGCCTGCATCCTATCAGCTAGTTGGCGGGGTAACGGCCCACCAAGGCTATGACGGGTAGCTGGTCTGAGAGGACGA
>CAYGIM010000208.1:0-1501 GCA_964349895.1 uncultured Candidatus Peribacteria bacterium
GCCACGAGTACTCGCAACGTGTCCGCCGTAGCCTTGGCGAAGGCTGGATGACATATATTGACTACACGCCCACTATTTCATGCAAGAACGTCCCCACCATACCTACGACAAAGAACATAATCAGAGCTATATATATCAGATTGTTCTTGGGAAGCATGTACTCAGGTCGTCGTTCTCGCTTGATCGGAAGCGCCTTGTGAGAAGCCACAATCACGATACCAGAGATTCCGGCAGCAAAAGCACCGCTGAGACTCAAGACATACACGAAACTAGGAGCGCCCATGATCACGATCAACAAGGGGAGAAACAGGGCGAGTATCCACGAAAGCACATGGTTGAGCTTGTAGTCATACTCATACATTGACTGCAGTGCAAAGCCAAGCCCGAGAAAAGCGGTAAGAAGAGTGATCACTGCAAATATATTTCCAAACAAAAGCGCTACATTTCCCAGCGCCTTTCCATATCCAAGCGTAGCGACCTCTGAGGTGCCAGCTCCTCCGACACCCACGATAAACAGAGCAAAGAATATGTAGAGACAGATAGGGATCAGAGAACCGATGATCAATGCTTTTTTGTACTGCTTCTCACTCCCTTTCATAACCTCCCGCATCGCGGGCATAGCTGACATACCAGAGAATGAAAACAAGATTACGCCGAGAGGTATAAATGGATTGATCATGTGAATCTCCGTAAGGTGCTCAAGACGTATCGCACCGATACCAAGTACAAACAAGAGAAGTATCAGGGTTATCTTGAGAAGATTGAGCCATACTTCTGCTCGCTCCAAGACCTTCACTCCCCAGAGAATCAGCGGTGCAAATACGAGCCAAAACACGACGGTCATGAGGCTCTGATCAATGCCCACGAGTGAGGACAGCGCCTCACCCTCACCGATCAAGTAAGCAATCAGCGCGCCGTAGATACTGATCATCATACCCATCGCCATGATGATCTTTCCTTTTCTCCCCAAGTACTTTTCAGCATACCCCGTGAGCTGGTGCACTCCCTTCGTCGATAGGATGACTTCACCTAAGTAGAGGTTTACCAGACAAAACAATCCACCAAGCGCGACCAAGTACACTACACCCCACAAAAAGCCAACACGTGAGACCACATATGGCATACCCAAGATCCCCGCTCCTATAGTCGTGCCTATAAGCGTGGCCACGCCACTGACGATGATGTTGTTTTTGTTTTTCATGTTTTACAACCTTATGTCTTAGCCTCCACCTTACCCTTTTCCTACGCAAGTTTACGCCGCCTTATCCCCTCTCATCTTCTTTTCTCTATCCGCTACCAACCATCCTAGTATCACCTTTCTCCTTTTTTGGATATCTTGCTCGATTTGTGCAGGAGTTACGCCCTTCCAATCGCTCAAAACTTGTGCCAGCTCGTCTGCAGATTGGTCGATCACCTGCTGCATACTTTGAGGAGGTGTTGATGTATGCTCGCCTACGACATCTGCAATCTTGGCGCCAATAGTCGATGGAGTAGCGAGGAC